>DATGOF010000219.1:0-11350 GCA_035306285.1 Acidobacteriota bacterium
TTCAATTTGCGGGCCAACATCCGATTAAGCGAATTCACCGGTCTTTCTTGGTCTCTTGCAGTTCCATCAGTTTCAAGTACTTGAAGAAGGCAGAAGTGGCCGCCAGGCAGGAAACTACAAACCCGGGCATGCGGTCGAGAAATCCAAGATGGATCAGATAGTTCTTGAGAAAGAGAACGGGGGGATAAAGAGCAAGGTGGAAAAAGCCGGCTCGCTTGCCTCGATCGTAGTAGTCGAGAGCGGCTAGATTCGAAAAGCGCTCCAATTGGGCAAGATATTCGGTTATGTTTGAATATGTGTAGTGGAAGAGGTGCCCGGTCATCTTTCCGGTGGAGCCATGAGTCTTAAACGCCTCGTGCACCCTTCCTCCTTCCCATTTTCCCTGTGATTTGCGGAACAGCCGAAGTTGCCAGTCCGGGTACCAGGTGGTGTGGCGAATCCACCGCCCCATAAAGAAGGTGAGGCGCGGAAGATAGTAGGCGTCCAGGGAGTCTTCGGAAGTCCTCTTCCAGGCCGCTATTTCGTCACGCAGTTCGGTGCTCAATTCCTCGTCCGCATCCAGACTCAAAACCCAGTCAAAATGTGTTTGATCGGTAGCAAACTGTTTTTGATCACGATAGCCTGACCAATCGCGCTGCAGAACCCGATCGGCATATTGCCGGCAGATCTCTACGGTACTATCGTTACTGAATGAGTCGACAACCACGATCTCATCACAAACCGGTCGAAGACTGATCAGGGCTCTTTTGATCTTGGCTTCCTCATTGTAGGTAATGATCGCTGCAGAGAGCTTGCGAGGCATAGACGTGTGAAGGCTACCTTTCTGCCCAGTCTCAGGGCTGCAGATCCGATGAATCACTTGCAGCCAGATAATCCGGATGTTTCGACATCACGTCGCGCTGATTATAGTAGATCTGGATTGGAGCCGACCGATAGAACTCAGTCAGAATGCTTTGGATTTCCACATCCGTGCATCGGGCCTGGGAACGCTCCACTTTGCGTAGCCGGTGCACCTCAGGAAGGCGACGGAGAGCCTGAGCCAGAGAACGGTAGAAGAAAAGATCCAGCACAAAAATGCGAGTCAGGCAGAGCAATCCGAGGCCTAGAAGATGTCGGACAAAGAGGCTGGGAGAGTGCAGATTGATCCAGTGAAAGAGCAGTCGGTTGCGAAACGAGATGGCATCGACATTTCGATCACGGTAGTGGGCGCCGATGGTGGAGCTGGCGCGATGATAGCCTACGCTGCGCGGCTCATAGTGGACTTTCCAGCCTCGTTTCCAGGCGCGGTAGGAAAGGTCCACATCTTCCCAGTGAAAAGGGGATAGCAGTTCATTAAACCCTCCGAGCTGTTTGAGCTTTTCACCGTCGTAGGTGGCAAACCCACCGATGGCATAAAAGGAGAGGAGCCGATGATCTCGAATCCAGTCCATCGACTGGTGCATGGAGACATCGTAATTGAAGTACACGCTCCAGAAACCACGACGAAATCGCCCGTATCTACCTCCTGTCGCAAACAGGCGAGAGTTCCATTCAAACACCTTTGCAGTGACGGCAAAAATGCGCGAATCACGAAAATGTTCCGCTTGATGTACCAGGTAATCCCTTTGGATCCGCACATCGTTGTTCAAAAGCGCGATCACAGAAAACTGGCAATGTTCGAAGCCGGTATTGCAAGCTGCAGCGAAGCCACCATTCCGAGAGCGTGTGATCACTTCGACATTTGGGAATTCCTTCTGAGCGATTTGAGGTGTTCCATCCTGACTGCCGTCATCGACTAGAATAACCTCTGTTTCGGCCCCGGAGATCTCCTCATAGTAATTGGCCGCCTCCAGAACCGAAGGCAAGTTCTGACGCAAGAGGTGAAGCCCGTTCCACGTCGGAATAACGAGGCTTACGTGAGGATACATAGTCGGCTGACTGTCCTAAAGGCCTCGCAGGCGTGCGAATCTGGCCTCTTTTCCGAGCTCCTCTTCGATCCGCAAGAGCTGGTTGTACTTGGCAATACGATCGGTCCTGCTTCCAGATCCGGTCTTGATCTGGCCGGCATTGGTGGCGACTGCCAGGTCTGCGATAAATGCATCCTCGGTTTCACCGGAACGATGGGAAATCACATTGGTGTACCCGTTAGTTTTGGCCAGCTCAATCGTCTCTAGAGTTTCTGTCAGAGTACCGATTTGATTCAGCTTGATCAGGATGGAATTGGCAACCGATTCGTCGATTCCCCTTCGTAATCGTTTAGGATTGGTGACAAAAAGATCGTCACCGACCAGCTGAACGCGGTCACCAAGCTGGGCCGTCAGGAGACTCCATCCCTCCCAGTCATCTTCGGAAAGACCATCCTCAATCGAGTAGATCGGGTACTGATCGACCCAGCGCTGGTAGAGCTCGACCATTTCGGCTGAAGACTTCTTGGCGCCCCCTGATTTCTTGAACACATAGTGATCCCCCTCGAAGAGCTCACTGGCAGCGACATCGAGCGCGATCAGCACATCCTGCGAAGGTCTGTACCCGGCCTTCTCGATTGCTTCAAGGATAACTTCAACGGCTTCTTCGTTCGACTTCAGGTCAGGAGCAAAACCGCCTTCGTCTCCGACAGCCGTGTTGTATCCCTTGGCCGAGAGAACTTTCTTCAGATTATGGAAGATCTCGACACCCATTCGCAGCGATTCACGGAAGGAGTCTGCAGAGACGGGCATAATCATGAATTCTTGAAAATCGACGTTGTTGTCGGCGTGCGCTCCACCATTGAGGATGTTCATCATTGGAACGGGGAGAACGGAGGCGTGGACACCGCCCAGGTACTGATAGAGCGGGATGTTCAGAGAAGAAGCAGCGGCTCTGGCAGTCGCCAGTGACACGGCTAAAATCGCATTGGCGCCAAGCTTCTTCTTGCTGGGTGTTCCGTCTAACTCGAGCATGACATTATCGATTAGGTTCTGGCGGTGAACCGGCAATCCCTTCAGGGCCGGAGCGATTTTCTCGGTTACATTGGAAGCGGCCTGCTGCACTCCTTTCCCAAGATAGCGGCTTGGATCTCCGTCTCGGAGTTCGAGTGCTTCGTGTTCTCCGGTTGATGCACCTGAAGGGACGATGGCTCGGCCTACTACACCATCTTCCGTGATTACCTCGGCTTCGACGGTCGGGTTTCCTCTCGAGTCCAGTACTTCTCTTCCAATTATGCTTTTAATGTTCGACATGGTCTTTCTTTCTGTTGGCTGCCTGAAGCGCAGTAATCGCAGCTACGTTCACAATATCGTCAATAGAGCATCCTCGGCTCAGATCGTTTAAAGGTTTGGCCAGACCCTGTAAGATCGGTCCCAGAGCCCGCGCTCCAGCCAGGCGTTCTGTCAGTTTATAGGCTATATTACCCGCGTCAAGATTGGGAAAAATGAGCGTATTCGCTCGTCCCGCGATCCGGCTGCCAGGTGCCTTTCTCTCGGCAACTCCGGGAACAATGGCAGCATCGGCCTGAAGTTCCCCATCGGCTGTGAGGTGAGGATACTTCTCGCAAAAGATGCGGTAGGCCCTCTGGACCTTCTCCACCAGCGGATGCTCGGCGCTCCCATGAGTTGAGAAGGAGAGGAATGCTACACGAGGCTCGTTCTGAAGATAGATCCGAGCATTCTCTGCCGTGGAAAAAGCAATGTCAGCCAGTTGTTCTGGAGTGGGATCCGGAACCACCCCGCAGTCGGCGTAGAACAAGATCCCGTTCTCCCCAATCGAGTGATCAGATAACGCCATAATAAAAAAGCTGGAAACCACGGCAATCCCCTCTGCCATCCCGACACATTGGATTCCTGCGCGCACCGTGTCCGATGTACTTCGCACGGCACCGGCAACTGCCCCGTCGCATTCTCCCTCATCCACCAGAAGCGCAGCAAAATAGAGAGGATCACGGGCCCTCTCGAGGGCTTCCTCGCGGCTGATCCCACGATGTCGACGCTTCTTATAGTACAGCTCAGCCAGCTTCTCCAGCTCAGGAGCAGATGCGGGATTTGTAATCGCCACTCCCTCCAGGGAAATCTGACGAGAATCGGCCGTGGCTTGGATTTGCTCCGGATCGCCCAGCAAGAGCGGTGCAGCAAACCCTTCCTGAGCAATTCTTGAGGCTGCCTCAACTACTCTCACATCCCCGCCTTCCGGGAAGACCAGCCGTTGAATGGACTGACCTGCCCGTAGCCGGATCTGATCCAGTAGACTCATCGCGGCATGTTGACACGGGCGCTCAAAAACTGTCAAGCTGAGCGCCGGGCGGTGGCTTCTCGCCGATGACAGCCTGAGACAAGAAGTAAGAGGAGTCTGTAGTATGAATCTATGGCACGAACTGGAACCGGGTGTCAGTCCTCCGGACCGGATCTACGTCGTGGTCGAGATTCCGAAAGGGTCCAGAAACAAATTTGAGTACAGCAAAGAACTCGGCCTGATTAAACTCGATCGCGTTCTGTTCTCTTCGCTCTATTACCCTGGTGACTATGGGTTTATCCCCAGGACCTTTTACGAGGATGGTGATCCGCTCGACGTCCTGGTCATGAACACCGAAGCGACTTTCCCCGGCTGTGTCATTGAAGCTCGTCCGATTGGGGTTTTCAAGATGTTTGATCGAGATGATCCCGATGACAAGATCCTGGCTGTCCCGGCTAGCGACCCCCTCTTCAACGACATGCGCAGCATCGACGATATCCCGCAACACTTCTTAAGGGAGGTCGCCCATTTTTTTGAGGTGTATAAAGATCTCGAAGGCTTTCGAACGAGAACCATCGGGTGGGAAGGACTGGAGGCGGCTCGT
Source organism: Acidobacteriota bacterium (assembly GCA_035306285.1). GTDB lineage: Bacteria > Acidobacteriota > UBA6911 > RPQK01 > JAPXNP01 > DATGOF01. The sequence goes on from DATGOF010000219.1 coordinate 4,787, forward strand.
GCCCACGTTTCCCACGCCATTGAGCTTTACCGCCAGCAATTCATGCGGGGACGGCATATCTAGTTAGTTCCCATCCCAAAATCCGGTTCTATTGTCCCCGACCGCAGCTTTCAAACCTATCCCTACTGCGGCACCCTTATCCGCTGTTTTGACGGCGAATTCGTTCCTGTACCCTTTCGACGCTCTCTTTGAGGTCGGCACTCTGGTTAATCTTAAGTGCGTTCTGATAATGCTTGAGCGCTTCCTGATATCGATTAGTTTTCTCGTAGATGTAGCCCAGGCGCTGATGACTTTCCCAGCTATTTCTCAGTAGCGAACTGCTCTTAAGAAAACTCTGTTCCGCTGCGGTGAGATTATCAGAGAACAACTGGGCCAGACCCAGGTTGAACCAGGCTTCTCCATCATTCGGTTGACTTTTCACGTAGTCGGAGAGGAGAGCGACCGCCTGCTGATAGTTTTCTGACTGGATTGCCTGAAGTGCACGCTGATAGTCGAGTCTGGCAAGAAACTTGGCGGGTTCTGAAGCGGAAGGGTTCAAGGCTCGAGCTTGCTCAAGAAATTGTCGTGCTTGATCGAATTCCTTCGTGTGGTAGTAAGAAAGCCCCAGTTGAAACACATCCTGATATACACCGCGCTGGATGGATACCGCCTGTTTCAGGTCCACGATGGCCTGAGCGTATCTTTTCTGGTTGTAGTAGGCGGCTCCGCGAGTGCTGTAGACCTGATATCGATCCCGTGGGGATCGTGCATACTTCTCGGCTTCCAGCAAGGTGGCGGCGGCGTTCTGGTATTGACCCAGGTTGAACTGGGCAACGGCCAGTCCGTAATGGGAAACGAAGTTATCGTTTTGGAGTTTGATTGCATTCTGGAACGCTCTGGCCGCTTCTGTATAGCGCTTCAGGCGCAGATAGCTGTCGCCCAGCACCCGATAACCTGCCTCGTACTCTGGATTTGCTTCGACGATAGCCTCGAACTCTTCAACTGCGCGAGCGTACTGTCCTTGCTTGTAGAACGAAATTCCCTTCTCAAAACTTCCCTGTCCGAAAGCTACCAGTACTAAAGCCCCGCCGATTAGGAAAGAGAGACAAACGCGTCTAATCATGTCAACCTCAGCAAAGTCTTATTCGAAGATACCAAAAGCTCGCCAGCGCTCGATTTCAGATTCAGTCGGAATCGAGACATTCTGGACTTCGAGTTGCTTGAGGAGATCAAATACTTCGACCATGACGTAATAGGGGACGTCAGGGAGCGTCTGGATGATCACTGGTTTGTCGGGATTCTCTGCCATCCGTGTCCGAATATATCCACCCATTTCAGCCTTTGTCATTGGTGTCTGATCCACAAGAAACTGGTCTTCTCCATTTATCTTGATGTGGATCGCCTCCTGCGGTTGCACATTGAGTTGGCTTGGATCGTCTTCCGGAAAGCGAAATCGCAACCCCTGGGTGGTTGTAAACACTGCCGTCAGCATGAAGAAGATGATCAAAAGAAAGGCGATATCCGCCATGGAAGCGGTTGGTATCTCAGGAGATCTTCGATAGCGTAGTTTCTTCATCTAAGTTCCTGACTTACTGGACTTCCTCGCCACCCGGGCGTGTCAGGAGACCGATTTGTTTTGCCCCGTTGCTTCGCAAGGCCTCCAACACCCCATCGACCAATTCGTAGCGTGCGTTTCGATCGGCCTTGATTACAAACTCCTTGGAAGGGATCAACTCCACAATCTGCTGGACGAGCGAGCCGAGTTCCTCAGTGCCGCTTAAAACCACAGATGCTTCTTCGCCACTGGTAAAGTGAATCTCGCCGGTCTCGGTGACGGCTATTATCGAAGGCTGATCTGAAACCTCCGCTCTAATGATCGACTCAGGAAGTCGAACGCTGGTTCTTTCAGGGGAGAAGGAAGTGGTGATCATGAAGAAAATGACCAGGAGGAAGGCGATGTCCGCCATGGAAGCAGTCGGAACGGTGGGTGCTACCTTGTAAACGCGTTCTCTAAGCTTCATACTGACTGAGCTGCTTTGGTTTCCGACTCCTCTTCCACCTCAATTTCGTTAAAAGTCTCCAGGAGCACTGAAGAGCTAATTTCCATATCGAGGGCAAACTGGGAAACCCTGTTGCTGAAGTAGTTATAGGCTGCCTGTACAGGGAGAGCGATCATCAATCCAGTAGCGGTAGTGATCAGAGCCTGAGAAATACCGCCCGCTACGGCTTCCGGATTTCCAAGCCCCACCTCTGCCAACGCCTCGAATGAAGCGATCATACCGGTGACGGTTCCGAGAAACCCGAACAGAGGAGCAATATTAGCTACGGTAGCGAGGATCCACAGGCTTTTCTCGAGTTTGGATACTTCGTGCAGGGCAACGCTTTCCATTGCCTTTTCAATTTCCTCATGGGATTTCCCGTAGCGGAGCAGACCGGCTTTGAGGGTGACGGCGACTGGATGATCGTAACTCTCGCACACTTCTATTGAGCGTCGCAGTTCGTGTCGCAGAAGAGAATCTCGCACTTCCGAAACGATTTCGGGTGTTTCTCCCTTGACGCGGTAGTAAGCGATGCCCCTTTCTATGATGTATACGAGACCCAGGATGGAGCAGGCAAGCAAGGGCCACATCATCGGTCCCCCCTGGTTGAAATAGTTCCAGAGAGGTCCTCCAAGTCCTAATAGCAAGGTTTAATCCTCCGTGTATTTGTAACTGAACCTTTAGAATCGATGCTTTTGAAGCCTCAAAAGGTCAATATTCGAGATTTTTCATCATACTGCAAAGCCGACACGGGGGACAACCAGACTGCCTGGCAGGAGCGGTCCATGGACTAGGGAATCTGTATATTCAACCGTTTGAGTTTCTCGTTGAGAGTCGTCGCATTAACGCGTAAAAGCCCGGCCGCCTTTTTCTGATTCCAGTCCGTTTTCTTTAGAGCCGTGACGATCAAGTTTCGTTCAAACTCTGAGACCAAATCCTTCAAGGAGGCTCCGTTTTCGTTTAATTGGAGACGACCGATATTTACCGATGTGGACTCCAGAATGTCGGCTGGTAACAGGTCTCGATTTATGATTCCATCTTCGCCGACCAACACCACGGCGCGTTCGATGGCATTTTCCAGCTCCCGCACGTTACCGGGCCAGTCATATTCCATAAGAACTCGCAGAGCCTCCTGGTCCAGCGCACACATGTTCCGACCATTCTCCTCACAGTAGAGTCTCAGGAAATGGTCAACCAACAAGGGAATGTCGTCTTTACGTTCTCGCAAGGGCGGTATTTGGATGGTAATGACGTTCAGCCGGTAATAGAGATCGTCTCGGAAATCTCCGCGCTCAACCGCCGCCTTCAGGTCGATGTTGGTGGCCGCGATAATCCTGACGTCTACCTTGATATTCTCCAGTCCACCAACTCGCCGGAACTCCCTCTCCTGAATGACACGGAGCAGCTTTGCCTGTGTCTGGGGAGGAATTGTGCCGACTTCATCGAGAAAGATGGTGCCCCCATCTGCCAGCTCAAACAATCCTTTCTTAGGGGAAGTCGCTCCTGTAAAGGCGCCTTTTACGTGACCGAAGAGCTCGCTTTCCAGGAGGTCGGCCGGAATGCTTCCGCTGTTGACGGCCACGAAAGCCCCGCTCGAACGAGGGCTACAGTTATGTATAGCCTTGGCGACAAGCTCTTTACCCGTCCCACTTTCACCGACCAGGAGTACCGTGCTGCGTGTGGGGCCGACGCTGGCAATCAGTTCGAATGTCTTCTGCATCGGTTCACTCTTGCCGACGATACTCTCAAAAGAGTGTCGCTCCTGAAGTGATTTTCGAAGCAGGCGGTTTTCGGTCTCGAGATCTCGTTTCTTCAGTCCGTTCTTAATGACGAGAAGCAGCTCTTCGTTCCGGAACGGTTTCGTGATGAAGTCGAAGGCTCCCATTTTTGTTGCTTTGACCGCATTCTCGATCGAAGCATAGGCGGTAATCATGACTACTACCAGGTCGGGGTCCATTTTCATCATCTCATCCAGCACAGCAAGACCGTCCATGCCCGGGAGCATCAGGTCGAGCAGCACCAGGTCAATTGCTTCCTTTCCAAGCTTGTCGAGTCCCTCTCGTCCACTTGAGGCAGTAACAACGTGATAGCCATGCTTCTTGAGCAGGGTCGAGATCACGTCTTGCATGATCTCTTCGTCATCGATTAGGAGGATTGTGGGTTGCGTTGCCATGGTTGAAACCTTACCCAGAGAAAATATGCACCAGCATCTCTTATGATAGCAATAAACAAGGCCGAAGGCTCTAGCTAGTTCCGGTCTTCACAGCATTCCGGGCGATCGTCCGTGGTATCGGCTCAATGGAGCGGTGATGGGCCCTGTTAGGCTGTCCTTATCGGGCCGCCGGTAAGTTCAGGTTAGTTGATTCAGGCCCTGTCAATGGATGCGTCTGACCGGAAGGGAAAGTCGGAAGGTTGTGCCTCGCCCAGGAGAGCTGTCTACGTCGATGCGTCCGGAATGTTCCTGTATGATTCCATAGCTGATCGAAAGACCGAGGCCCGTGCCCTTTCCAACTTCTTTAGTGGTGAAGAAAGGATCGTAAATCTTCTTGATATCATCCCGCGAGATCCCCATGCCGGTGTCGTGAACCTCGACGATGATTTCCGAATCCTCTTGATATGTCGATATGTCCAGCTCTCCTCCGTTCGGCATTGCATCTTTGGCATTGAGGAAGAGGTTCATAAAAACTTGTTGCAGCTTCCCGGCATGACCGACGGTTCTCGGAAGCGTAGAGTCGAGCTTGAAATGGACGTCAATATTGCCCTTTTTGAGCTGATGCTCCAGCAGCGAAAGAGTGTCCATCATCAGACTGTTGAGGTTGATTTCTTCGAAATCGGAGTCCGAGAAACGGGCGAAGTTCAGGAGATTGTTAATGATGTCTGAAGCACGGAAGGCCTGCTTTTCTATTTTCTCGAGGTGGGGGCGTTTCTCGTCACCCGGAGGAGTGTCCTCCAGCAGCATTTGAACGTAGCTGGAAATACCGGCCAGGGGTGTATTCACTTCGTGAGCCAGGCCGGCAGCAAAGAGACCAATCGAGCTAAGTTTTTCTGCCTGAAGGAGCTGATTCTCGAGCCTGACCTTCTCGGTGATGTCATCCACGATCATCAGCGTGGCCGTGTTCAAATCATTATGCGAAATCACGGGCGCCAGGTAGATGTTAACAAGCCGGCTCTCACCGTCGGCAATTTTCAGGTGCGTCTTAAAAAGGCGCGCAGGTTGAGCAATCAACCAGTTCTTTGTCCCCGCGACTTCACGTAGTGATGCGACCAGACTGGAGGGCAGAATTTCAACAACATTTCGTCCCAGAGCGTCCCTTGACCGCACTCCGGTAATTCGAGCCATTTCACTATTCCAGACGGTCACCGAACCGTCCGAGGACACAGCTATGACACCGAGAGTGATGCTTTCAATGACATTCTCGTTGTAAGTCTTCAGAGCAGCGAGTTCTTCTGCCTTTGCTTCCAGGGAGCCATACAGGATGGCATTATCGATCGCAATGGCGGCATAGTCAGCCAATCCAGACACTAACTCGAGGTCCTCACTACTTAACAGGTACCTGTCTGAACGCGCACCTAAGCCCAAAAAGCCAATAATTCTCCCGCGGACTCGGAGGGGCTCGATGTGTGCAAATGAATAAGGCATCTCTGAGTTAGAATCCGTGGTCCCATCATTGGGAAGCAAATGTTGCTGGAATGGTCGAGTTTCCAGAAAGAACTGTTCGGGAACTTGCACCGGGTCCGCGGTGAACAGGTCGGCTCCGCCATGAATGGCGTACAATCGGTAGACATTAGATTTCGGGTCCTCCCTCAGATAGATTGCAACGGGCGAAAGATCCAGCGTTTTCTCGATCCGATCCGAGATTTTCTGGGTGAGGCTGGGCAAGTGGAATTCAGAACTCAGCGCCCTTCCAAAACTGGCTAGCGACTGTCGGTAGCTGTACTGGTCCTTGAAAAAATAACGGTCAATCTGTTCCTGAATCTTTTCTTTGAGAGGGGCAAAGAGCAGTGCGACACCAAGGGCTGACAGGGCCAGAAAGATGAAGCCCGACTCGGGTGAAAAGCCCTGTACCGTCTGGGCAATGATCAGAGCGACTCCAATATAGATTCCCAAAAGGGCGGAGCTCGCCAGCAGATATGCTACGCCCCGCCGGAAGATTGTGTCGACGTCCATGAGGCGGTAACGGGTGATCGCATATCCGAAGCTCAGAGGAATCAGACACAGTGACAATACCGATGCCTCCATTAGTGATGCGATCGGAAGGCCCAGCAGGTAGGGTACGCCGTACAGAAGGGCGAAGGGAATTACTCCCGCCAGCGTACCGGCCACGACCCACTGAATCTGCTTCTGCTCAACCGCAGAAGAGGTCGCTCTCCAGGCCCAGAAGAGGCTGAACCCGGCCAATCCTAGAAAGAAGAGGAAGTGCGTCAGTTCAATTCTGTCCAGAAAGTATTCAACTTCGGTTGTTCTAGGGAGCCCCACACTTCCCAGCCATCCGAGGAACCAGACGATGTGAATAGAAAGCAGAAACAGAGCGGGCAAATACAGTAC
>DATGOF010000220.1:0-4341 GCA_035306285.1 Acidobacteriota bacterium
GGACGATTACTTCGAGAACTTTTGCGGCCGGATCCTTAATCAGAACCTTGGAGATCTTGGCTGGATTAAGCGCATTGATCGTATATTCTACGATATCGTCTGAGTATGCAATTATATCAATTTTCTCGCCGCGAAGTTCACGAATAACAGCATTGATTCGGCTGCCCTTCATTCCCACACAGGCCCCGACCGGGTCTACCGAGTCGTCGCGGCTGGCCACTGCTACTTTAGCCCTTTCACCACCTTCTCGAACCGCATTCTTGATCACTACGGTTCCATCGTAGACTTCTGGAATCTCAGCCTCGAAGAGACGCACAAGCAGGCTGGGGTCTGTTCTCGACACCACGATCTGAGGTCCCTTTGAAAGACGGTGAACTTTGATGATGACAGCCCGTATCCGGTCTCCCAATGTATACTGTTCATTCCGGGATTGTTCTGAATAGGGGAGGATTGCTTCCGTCCGTCCGATATCCAGAATCACGTCGCGACCTTCATAGCGTCTGACGATCCCGTTCACCACATTGCCGATCTGGTCAGAGAACTCCTGAAAGATGATCTCCCGTTCCGCTTCACGGACTTTCTGAACGATGACCTGCTTCGCGGTTTGAGCGGCGATCCGGCCCAGTTCGACAGTAGGCTTCGGAATCTCAATGTAATCACCGATTTCAAAGGTCTCATCGATTTCCAGAGCCTCTTCTAAAGACATCTGAGTGTCCGGATCCTCCACCGTCTCAACAATCTCTTTAACCGCAAAAACTTCAATTGTGCCAGTCTCTGGATCAAAGCTGGCCCTTAAATCCTCATCGGTCTTGAAGAACTTTCTGGCTGCGGCCACCATTGCATCTTCCAGCGCGCGGTGTACAAGCTCGGGATCAATCCCCTTCTCTTTGCTGAGCTGTTCGATTGTCTGGCTTAGTGTATTGGCCATATTACTCCGTTCCAGAAAGTTAACGAAGATATCTTCGTCAAATCTGCCTAATCAAATCGATAAACGAGATGCGCCTTTTTTATCAAACGATATGGGATCTCGTACATTCGATCCTTGCATTGCAACTTCAGGATCCCATCGGAGAAGTCTTCGATGAATCCGGTGAAATTCCGCCGATTCTCAATCTTTTCGGTGGTCTCCAGTCGAATCTCCTTACCCTGGAAGCGCTTGTAATCCCCTTCCTTGAAGAGAGGTCTTTCAACCCCTGGTGACGATACCTCGAGCAGGTAACTGGTAGGAATGAAATCTTCCACATCCAGCAAGACACCGACACGCCGACTGATCTCGGTACAATCCGAGATATCAACGCCCCCTTCCTTATCTATATAAATGCGCAAGATAGGAGAAGCGCCTCTCGGTTCATATTCTACATGAATCAGCTCGAGGCCAGCCTCCTCAACAACTCTTTTAATGAGTTCCTCGGCCCGGGCCTGAACATCGAACATCTTCACCATAAAATAAAAAAGTGGGCAATTGCCCACTGATAGGGTAGACGATTTTCCGTCAAAGTATAGCTCAGACCCGGTATTACTGCAATATCTCGAACTCACCGAGTTGGCTCAGATAGGGCTCGACTCGATCGTCGGCTGCTACCACCAGAACAAACTGGTGGGGTGGAAAACGGTCGGCAACCAACTTCTTGAATCGCTCCGGAGTAACCCGGTCAAGTCGAAGAGAGAAAGTCGGAATGTAGTTGATTCCCAGATTGTACAGGTCGGCCTCCAGAACCCGCTGAAGCTTGAGCATCGGATCCTGAAGAGAGGAGGAAAACTCGTGAAGAACCAGCTGTTTGGCTTCTTCAAAGCGCTTTGTGATCAGCTTCCCCTGACGAAGATCGTCCATGAGGCCGCTGAACATGTTGTAATAAGCCAGCAGCTGGTCTTGCGGAGCCTGGAGGCTAATCTCCAAGTATCCCGGCATCTTTCCAGCGTGTAAGCGGGCCACGGCACGAATCTGGCTGCGGGAGGAAATTTGCTCCGCCCACTCAGGAATGGAAAGGAGAATGTACTGTTCCAGAACTTTCAACGCATGGTAATCGGGAGACGCCATTTCCACCGCAAGCTGGCCCCATCGAAATATACCCTCTTCCGTCGGGGTCTTCAAAAGAATAGAAGAAGGACTGGATTTTTCGGGAGCTTGCCTGAAGGTAAATGGAGCCGCATTATCTCGTACCCAGCCACCCCATCGGGGACTCAGTTGGCGAAACAACGCTTCTCGATCTTCCGAGTAATAGAATGCCAGGCGTGCTTGATTAGGCATGATCAGGCGCCGGTATTGGAGTTTGACATCGGCCAGTTCGATATTACGAAGGCTCTCAGGAGTTCCTTTGACCGGCCGAGCATAGGGGTTATTCCCGAAGAGATCGGCTCTCAATAAACTTTGAGTCTTTCCTTCCAGATTCTGAGACAATTCCTCCAGCTCCTCTATAATCTGGCTTTGGACGACCTGGAAGGTTTCTTCATCGAAAAGCGGCCGCACCACGGTTTCAGAAAGTAGTCCCAGTACCGGTTCAAGCTGGTCGATCGGGCTGGTGCCATAGAAGTAAATGCCGTCCCATTCGACTTTAACGTGAATTTCGGCATCTCTCATCTCGAGTTCAGACCTGATCCGTTCACCCGGCAGTCGCTCAGTGTTGGCAAGCATCATTCGAGCCATCAGGTGAGTGACGCCCCACTTATTAACGGGATCGAAGGCGGCGCCGTTCTCGATCATGAGCAGAAAGGGAGTTCGGGAGACTTCACCGTCGAAGAAAAGAATCTGCATGCCGTTGAGAAGCGGCTTCCTCTCAAAACGTGGCAGATCAATAGTCGTTTCTGATGCCGAATAACAGACTGTGACCCCGGACAAGAGATAGAGTAGTATGAAGGCTGTCGCTTGTACGGGACCCTTTCGACTCATAAGAACGCCTGTCATTCTAAACTGCGATAACTTTATGAGCAATCTTGCTTCCGGCTACAAACTGGATACCTTTCGAGTGCATCAACTATCGAACGGGTTCAGCGTGATCACTCAAGAAGACCATAGTGTACCCATTGTAACCTGTATGATTTTTTATGCTGCCGGCTCGCGTTATGACCCGCCGGGGGCTGCCGGTATGGCGCACTTTCTCGAGCACATGCTCTTTAAGGGGACTTCCCGCTTTGGGAAGGGCGAAATTGACTACCTTACAGCTGTGAATGGAGGTGTAAATAACGCATTTACCTCACTCGATTATGCTGCCTATTATTTTTCCTTCGCAGCAGATCGTTGGACCGTGGCTCTCGAGATCGAGGCCGATCGAATGAAGAACAATCTTTTCGATCCCTCAGAATTCGAACTCGAGCGTCAGGTGATTCTCGAAGAACTAAAAATGGATCTGGACACCCCCTGGGGGTTACTGCGCCGCACTGTCGAGACAGAAGCCATGCGGGGACATCCCTATGGCCATCCTGTGATTGGATTTGCCGAAGACATAGAGCAGATCACCATCCAGCAAATGGAGGAATTCTATCGTTCTTACTACCGACCCAACAATGCCACCCTGGTGCTGGTCGGCGACTTTGACACCGACAGGGCATTGTCTCGAGTCGAATCTTTGTTTGGCGCGATTCCCTCTTTTGATCTTCCGAGTGTCGAAGGTCCGGTCGTCGAACCGGAAGGCAAATGGGTTGAGGTTGAACAATTCACTCATGTGGGGCGACTGATCGCGGCGGGGCCTGCTCCCTCCTTTCAGGATGACGACTTATTCCCGCTTCTTCTGCTTGAGAAGGTTCTCACGCAGGGAGAACTTTCTCGATTAAATGAGCGCCTGGTCGAACGTGAGGCACTGGTTTCGTTTATTGATAGTGAGCTATTTGAAACGAAGGAGCCTTATTTGCTGCTCTTTCAGGCGGAACTTAATGAAGGAGCAGCTCCTGAACGGGTTCGAGATGCAATGGTGACAGAGTTTGAAAGGCTGTGCGAGGATGGCGTATCACCCGAGGAACTGACACGTGCCCGAAACCAGTGCCTGCATGACTTTGTTGCTGATCAGGAGATAGGGACCGATTGGGCAGCCCAGCTGGGTCTGGCCAAAATGCTGGATAGCTTGGAACGTCTCGAAGAATTTCCAGTGCGTTTTTTATCGGTTTCTTCAGCTGGCCTCATTGAGGTAGCGGGTCGGTATCTCCAGCCTGAAAAGTTTCTATTTGCTGTGAATCGCCCATGAGCCAAGTCGGCCTGCTCCCGATGTTGGCGTCCCGTGTAAGTGTCAAAAGCGATGATTGACGCGTCCCGCCTACTCAGATTAAAGCTAAAGAATGGTCTTCGAGTGCTCGCCTATCGGCAGCAACGTCTTCCCTTGATTTCGTTGGGCGCTTTCGTTCTCGCCGGAA
>DATGOF010000221.1:0-6564 GCA_035306285.1 Acidobacteriota bacterium
ACCCACTAATCGGTCGCCTGCCCCCAGCGCGAAGATTGTTTCAGTAATCGATGGAGCGGTAGAGATGATACGCTGGGGATAGCTCGACGAAGCCACAGAAGTTGGTTCGAGAACTCTCAGGGTCAGCCCGACCGTGGCGAAAGCCAGGAGAATCAAGAGACACGAAAACCCGCAGAAAGGGACATCCAGTAGTCTACAACCGGTGAAGCGGGAACCAGGACGACTCCTGCCACGCACTTGTCGCCGTCGATCAAGGGTGTTGATTTTGAAAGTGCGGCGATCCTTGTCCATCATAATGACGTCATTATGTTACTGGAAGCAACCGGGTGTTTCATAAAGAATAGCAACAGCACCGTCGTAAAGAGGACGTAAGAATGGAGGGAAAGAGGAGGGTAGACGACCTGCTTAGTATAAGTTTGAAGACAAGCCAGGTAAGATCTTATTTTTGAATGAGAAGACTCGTAGCATTGTTCTCGCTGGCGCTGTTCTCACTCCTGATTCTACTTTACCTGTGGTGGGGACGCTTTCAGCATTTTCATGATCTTTTTCTGGCAGGGGTATACTTTACTTCAGTCCTCCTGGTGATCGGAAATCACCTCTATTATCGTGACGTTCGCAGCCGGCTCGGCTTTCGTTTGGATAATCTAAGGCAGGCATCTTACCTGTTTGGCGGGCTAACCGCTGCAGGACTTATCGCTATCATTCTCGCCGGATGGCAATGGGGCAGCTTTCATTTCAAGGGCTGGAAGTATATAGGCATTTATATCGCATGGGCGGCGGTTCAACAGTATCTGATCCAAAATTTTCTCCGTCTGAGGAGTGAGAACCTGTTTGCGCCCGCTGTTCTGACCGCTTCATCTGATCTCCACAAGAAAGATGACGCATCTTCCGAGGGGAACTCCCGGCGAACGGATTTCCCGATCCTCTCAACCCTGTTGGCCGCAGCGCTTTTTGGTGTCTACCACCTTCCCAATCTTATCTTTGCCGGTTTGTCCTTTCTCGGTGCTTTCCTTTGGACCTGGGTGTATCAGCGTGTCCCTAACTTTCTTGCTGCCTGGTCCTCACATGCACTTCTCGGGTGTGTTCTTTTCCTCTTCTTCAAGCAGGGCCTTTTGGATCAAATGAGCGTCGGATATCCCGGTTACCGTTATGACTACTACGGAGGTGGAGTCGTGGTCGCCGCGGGCTATGACGACAACCGGGAGCCCTTTATTGTAGCCCTTCCCGGACACGACCCGAAGGAAACAGCCAGGGTTCGAGTATTCACCGTCGATGGTCGGCTCACAAACGAATGGGACGCATTCCCCACCCATTTCTATTCTGGAAGGATCAGTGTTGGAGACCTTGGTTTGAGCCCTGGCGACGAAATCGTGGTCGCGCCAGGCCCGGGAAACGGTAATCCCCCCACGGTTAAAGTCTTTGACAGTAAAGGGCAGAAGTTGCTCTCCTTTACGGTAGAATCCTTTACAAAGGGATGGGGTGCCAGCGTAGCTGTAAGTTGTGGTCGCATCCTCGTAGCGCCAGGACCAGGACCTAATGTTCCCCAGCAAGTAGTCGAGTTTGACCCTCATGGAAATAAGACGCGCGAATGGGTCTTCGCCGAAAGTGGCTTCGTGAATTCAATCAAGGCATGTGGGACCTGCGGAGGGGATAAGAGAAGTTTGGCCGGGCCTGAGGAAATTCTCATCTGGGGATCTGAGATTGCGGTGAATGACTCCAGAATCGGCATTTACAACACCAAGACCAAAGGTCTTCGATGGATCGAGACCTTGCCGACGACCTTTGGGGCAAGCGTAACTCCGGTCCGCGTTGCCGATGGTGTTTCTGCCTGGGCGGTAGCACCAGGCCCCCTTCAGGGATATCCTCCAATGGTCAAAGTGGTGACTGCAGAAGGTGAGAAAATCGCTGAATTCGTTGCTTTCGACGACGACCTTGCCTGTGGTGCCAACCTGGCCAGCGTTGACGTCGATGGTGACGCCATCGATGAAGTTGTTGTTGCTGAAGGTGTATGCGGTTCACGTCCACCGGTCGTCAGGATTCTGCGCCTGGATGGTACCTTGTTGCATGAGTGGGAGGCGTACTAGGGGATCAAAGGCAGGCCACTCTTAGAGGCGATCGATGGTCATGCCTCCATCCACCATGATCACCTGTCCGGTGGAGTAACTGAGCGACCCGCGCACCAGCATTGCCACGGCTTTCCCCACATCCTCGGGTAGACCCCAGCGAGATTGCAGCAATAGACCCTGCTCGATGAGACGGTCGTACTTTTCGACGACCCCACTCGTCATATCTGTGCGAATTATTCCAGGCCGAACCTCGTATACCGGGATCTCGTACTCGGCCAGACGAACCGCCCACAACTTCGTACTCATGCTTAATCCGGCTTTCGAAATGCAATATTCGCCCCGGCTAATGGAAGCGACTGTCGACGAAACTGAGGTGATGTTTATGATGCACGGGCTACGCTCGGGAAATTTCTCCTTTTGCTCAATCATCCAGCGGGCCACCGACTGAGTCAAAAAGTAAGGGCCCCGGAGATTAATTTGCATGACCCGTTCAAAACTCTCTTCCGTGGCTTCCAGTATGTCTTTCCGTTCCAGAGGAGCGACCCCGGCGTTATTGACCAGGATATCGAGTCTGCCGAATCGGCTTGCAATGGAGTCCAGCATTTCGGCGCGCTCGGAGGGCCGGCTTAGATCGCACTTGCAGTAATGGACTTCTACGCCGTTGGTCCGAAGACTTGAAAGTGTCGAATCCAGATCTGTCTCTGGTCGGGTCCCGCACAGCGCTAAACTGATTCCTTCACGGCCCAGTGACGCTGCGATGCCGAGTCCGATTCCGCGGGTGCCACCGGTGACCAATGCAACGCGGGTCATGATGCAGTCTCCTCACCCCAGAAAGTCAGGTAAGGACCAGAGTGGCATCGTTGCAGATAGAGGGCCAGTTCCCGGAGATGATAATCGCCCCACATACTGGACTCACCGCACGGTACCGATCGGCCAGGCGGAATATAATCCCAGCCATTCGGACGATGGTAAACGGAATGGAGGAGAAGGCCCTGATGGTCTGACTGGCGGCTTAAATAGGGATCGTTGAGCAGGGTTCGCGAAACGGTCAGGCCGGCTTGCCAGTACTTGCACGCTTCTTCAGCTTCCCTCCGTTTCAGGTATCGCCCCAATCGCAGCAGGCCCTGGGCGGCGATTGCGGCTGCGGAACTGTCGACCGGCTCAAGATCATTGTACGGATCGGAGGGCTGTTCCAGGTACTTTTCAGAGCGCGCGATTAGAGGTGCCCCAGTATCCCAGAAGGGAATCCCGTCAGTCGGCGTATTTTCGAGGTAAAAGTCTGATGTCACCACCGCTGCGCGCAGCATTACTTCCTGCAGACTTCCACGTGCATCGGGTTCAGGGAAGGCCGATTCTGGGACCGTTTCGAGGAACTCGAGTTGTTCTGCGAAGCCGCAAATGATCCAGGCTAATCCGCGAGTCCAGGTAGTAAAGGGCGAGTAGCCCTGCTGAGTAGAAGGACAGCGATAGCGTCCATCGTTGATGTTGAAAATGCTCTCGTGGGCGACTCGACCAGGCTGGTCGTAATAATCCCTTCCCTCGCCATAGTAGACCGAATAGCGGGCCGTGGCAGTGGCGTGTTCGGCCAATCGCTCTAGCAGCGAAACTTCCCGGTCATTCTCCTCCAGCATGACATGTCCCAGGTGATATCCCACCGCCAGAGATCGCAAGCTACGAATGGTATCGGCGAATAGCGAATGAGGACCGTTGAATGAATAGATAAAGCCACCGTCTGAAATCCGGGTCCAGCGACGGGCTTGTACAGCCGCAGAGCATTTCAGTGCCAGGTCATAAAATGACAGCTCCCAGGCGCTATGGTCCAGTTTTCCTTCCAGCATTAAACGTCGCAAATTTCCATAGGTGCTGACGTTGTTAAATCCGTGATCGTGGACGCCGAAATGGGTAACGTGTTTTGCCATTCGTTCCAGCGTTCGTTGGCGCCCTAATTCAAGGAACCGTTTTTCGCCGGTAGCATCGAACTGGAGGATGGCTGAGCCAAACTGAAATCCTTGAGTCCATTCAGTCCAGCCTCGAGTTTGATAGGTTCCCTGGACGGTGAAGACCGGCGAGCCCAATGCCGGATCGAATGTCCTGTCAATGGCATCGATCTTTTGCGCCGAGAGTTCCCAGAGTAGGGAGATACGGGGCAATAGCACTTCTACGGTAAGATCATTATCGATTGAAATCATGGGTAATTCTCTGTGTGGAATTCAGGATATGGAGGTCTCTTCCAGGGCATCCAGGATGCCGCGGACATATGCCACTGCAAAGGTCGCGGATCCCCTTCCGTCGGGATGATAGTCAAAAGGCTCCATTGAAATATAGCCGTCATAATTCTGCCGTCGCAGGACCTGTAGCACTGCGGTAAAGCGATCCTCCCCCTGGCCGGGCGACCGCCGATTGCGATCATTGAAATGAATATGTCGCACCATCCCGGTTGGAAGCCAACGTTCCACCACCTGCTCAACCGGAACGGATTCGTTGGTCGCGGTAGCTTTCGTATCGATCATCGTCTGAAACGCTGGATGATCAACATCGCGAACTAGTTGGACTGCTTCCTCCATCGACGTGATGGTGTTGGTCTCATTTGGGGTCAGTGCTTCAATGCAGTAGTAGACCTTGCGTTCTCCTGCGCGCGGGGCAATTTCAGCGAAGAGGTCGCGCATCTTTCTCCACGTTTCTTCGAGGCTCTCACCAGGATCTACCATCCGTTGCTGAGGAGATCCGTGCACGAGAATCTTACCGCCCAGGTCAGCACAGAGATCGATCAAACCTAGCATGACGTCCCGTGTCTTCTGTCGTACTGCGGAGTCCGACGTCGTAATTGAGAGGCCTTTGGGAGTGACGAGAAGCCAGTGTAAACCACAGATGGAAAGGCCCGCATCTTCCGCAATCGAACGCAGCTCTCGGCGACGGGTTTGCGAAATCTCGTGTGGCGAGTCAGACAAAGTAAAGGGCGCTATTTCCAGCGCTTGATAGCCGAGGGCAGAGGCATAGCGACACTGTTCTTCAAAAGAAAGGTCCCGTAGTACTTCGTTGCAGAGTGCTAGTTTCATGGACGCCGATTGTAACCGAAGACCCGCCATTTTTCACTGCTCCGTCACTACTCTGCTTCCATGCTGCTGAGTACCGTTGCTCTTTCGCGTATCGGCCGAGTCCGGCTGTTCTTACTAAACGGACTCCCGAGAGGTAACTGGGGTTCGTCTCCTGCACTCGCCGACGCTACCTCGTCCGCACTTGCTCTTTCCGACAACCATGACTTAAGGTAATCTGTCACCGGTCAGAAGAAAGCCAAAATATGATCAAGATTGGAAGGTAGGTTTATGAAGATAGCCGACCTGGAGCAGATTAAAGGGAGGCGTTTTCCGGCCGGACGGCTGACTAAGAATCTCGTGGGAGGCGCATCCTCAATTCAAGCCAAAAACTTCTGTATGGGATTTGTTGAGCTGGATCCGAAGGGAGGGCAGGTTCCTTGGCACAACCATCCTCAAGAAGAGGTCTATTACTTGCTCGAAGGAACCGGTCAGATGTGTCTTGGAGAGGAGTGCTTTACTTTACGTGGCGGACAGGTGATCTTTATCCCGCCCAATGTCTACCATCAACTGACCAACACGGGTGACGAGATCCTCCGAATGATCTACTGCTTTGGTCCGGCGGGAGAGGTCGATCACTGGAAACAGGAATTGGCGGGGACCCTGCCTCGTGCCGGCAAAGAGGCTCCTCCCCTGCCGGAAGGAGCATGGCCCCAGCATACCAGTACTGAACCCCGCTGACGTTTCAGGAGCTTGCGTCTCCAACCAACAGATCTGGACAAAGCACCGTCGGCTATTCTTAGGAGCGATTTATGTCCGAAAAGAGAACTCATCGACTGGGTATCATCATGAACGGCGTGACCGGAAGGATGGGCACCAATCAGCATCTGTTTCGCTCCATCCTGGCTATCCGTAATCAGGGGGGCGTTCGGGTCAGTGAAGGTGAAGTGATCATGCCCGATCCAATACTGGTAGGCCGCAACCCGGCCAAATTGGAAGATCTAGCGATTCGTGCCGGCCTTGAGAAATGGACCACCAGTCTGGAAGACGCCCTTTCAGATACCGACAACAAGATTTACTTCGATTCACAGACCACCAGTCTGAGGGTGGATTCGACACTGAAAGCCATTGATGCGGGTAAGCACGTTTATCTAGAAAAGCCGGTCGCATCGACGACGGAGGAGGCGATTCGCCTTTACAGGGCGGCGTCGGCGGCTGGAATAAAACACGGTGTCGTGCAGGATAAACTGTGGCTGCCCGGGATCAGAAAACTAAAGACGCTCATCGACAGTGGCTTCTTTGGGCGAATTCTGTCTATTCGTGGTGAGTTCGGGTACTGGGTCTTTGAGGGTGAAACAGTAGCTGCTCAGCGGCCGTCCTGGAACTACAGAAAGGAGGATGGAGGTGGAATCATCCTGGATATGTTCCCTCACTGGCGGTACCTTCTTGACCAGTTGTTCGGACAA
>DATGOF010000222.1:0-3405 GCA_035306285.1 Acidobacteriota bacterium
TCGCTCTGGTAGCCTGTTTCGGAACTGTGAAAGTGGAAAGGAAGAGAGGCTATGCTGCAAAGGGCAATAGGAATGGTTTGCAAGGCATTGCTGCTCTTGCTGGCTCTGGGAGTACCGGCCTGGGCCGTGACCGTGCAGCAAGAGCAAACACGTAGTGTTGAGGGTCTAGTTTTCGATTTGAAACATCCTGATCCCGAACGTCGCAAACAGGCGGCAGCTGCGCTCGGACAGAATAAGGTGAGAAGTGCGGTCCCGGCGCTGATTGAAGCGACTGAAGATTCTGATGCATCGGTGCGCTATGAGGCCGTTAAGGCGCTCGTTCAGATCCACGATAATCGAGCTCTGGAATCCTACATCCGCCTTACACGAGACAGCGAGAAAAGAACCCAGGAGAAGGCGATCGAAGGCATTATTAACACCTACGTTGCGGATGAGACCGGGTTGATACAAGGGGTTAAGAAGGTTGTCGGTTTTCTGAATCCTTTTTCAGACGATTACAACCCTCTGATGGTCGAGCCTTACGTTCCGGTGAGCCAGGATGCTGTAAACGCATTAATTGACCTGCTCTTTCACAATGACCGTGGATTACGGAAGGACGCTGCCACGGCTCTGGGAATTCTGAGGGCACGAAGTGCTCTCCCAGCGATTGAGGATGCATTACAGAAAGAGCGTTCCAACGATGTAAAGGTCGAGCTGATACGTGCTGTCTACAAGATCGGAGATCCGACTGCCGGTGAGATGCTGGTTCCCTTTATTCGCGATCGTGACAAGAAAGTCCATGACGAAGCGATATTCGCGGTGGGCAGGTTACGTGTGAAATCAGCAGTACCCCAGTTAAATGAGATTTATCGTGCGGGAATCGAAGAGCGGAGGAAAATTCTGGGTATCGTACCGGTAAGCGGGTCAGATGATCTTCAGCGCAAGGTGATTGAGGCACTGTCATACATCGGCGATTCTTCCAGCATCGACATCTTTCTGGATGCTCTCGAAGATGAGCGAGTCCACTATCGGCGACACGCTGCGGAAGGGTTGGGGCGAAGCGGACAGAAGGAGCATGTAACGCTTCTCGCTCGCAAGTATCTCCGCGAAGATTCCAGCACTGTAAAGCTGGCTCTGGGCTTTTCTCTCTTTAAACTGGGGCGTGAAGAACATCTGGTAGAGCTGGTCGATTCCATACAAAACGATCAGGCTTACTACTATCTCCTGGAGCTTACCCCTGATCAGGCTCGCCTGCTCTATCCGCATCTGCGTTCAGAACGAGATTCCATCAAGATCAGGCTGCTGGATGTTATCGGATTAACCGCCGACATGTCAGCCATGCCAGTTGTTCAGGAACTGAGCCAGAGCAAGAACACAGATGTCGTATCGGCAGCCAATCTGGCGATCCGCCGGCTCAACGGTCGCTTTCCTGATGCTTGAAAAAGTTGAGATCGCTGCAGGCGGAGGAGGCGCCCGGTTGGGCGCCCCGGCCTGTCATCGTACTCATCGCCCAACACGCTACCTTTGCTCGCGTTATACCCCAACCTTTTCTTGAAATTCTCTGAGCTCCTGCTCGAACTCTTCACGGTTCAAAACGCGCAGCTCTTCTCCCCCTTCGCTCTGAATTCGGAAGACCGTGGCCTCCTGAAGTACTTTTCGCGGGGATGCCAGCGCGGCGAGTTCATTATGGGCCAGGAAGCGGCGGTAATTGTTGAAGCGGGTCGCTACCCCGACTCCGTCGACCTTGATGAACCCAATCTCAGGATTCCCAAAGACTACGCTACAGTCCTTGAACTCGCAAAAATTTGCGATGTCGTCAATTGTCACAGTTGTCCTCCCACTGAACACAATCCAAGTTCATTATTAACCCGCTCTGTTCACACGGGTCAATCCGGGGCTCTCCGATTTCTGGCAAAGGATTGCAGCAAGTCCTTGACGCTCTTGCCAGCACTCACGAGAATTCATGCTTGTATGATGCTCCTTCTGACACTTTCACTGTTGGGTTTGCTGATTAGTCCCTGGCTGGCTCAGCCCTATCTTTTTGTCCTGTCCATTGTGACCACTCTCTCTTCTCTGGCGGGTCTGGTCGGGACACCGAAATGGCTCTGTGTATCCTTTTGGATCTGGTTGAATTGTATTCTTCTGTACCTGCTCTCGACTCCGCTGCCGGAAGAAGCGCAGGGAGTTGTTCTAATAGCCGGGCTGCCTGCGCCGGCATTCTGGATGCTCGTCGGAATCTGGATCGTTCCTGTTTTCATCTGGCCGCTGGGCTTTCTCCTCACCTTCAAGACGTGGCTCAAATCATGACCATCGTTATCGGTCTCGCTTACCTGGTGTGCCTGATCGTTATTGGGGTCTGGGCCACTAAGCGCACCGGCGGAGCCGAAGATTACTTCTTGGCCGGGCGACGACTCGGACTGATTCCCGCCGTACTGGCCACCATGTCTTCCATTATGAGTGGCTTCGTATTCGTTGGGGGACCCGGTCTCTTTTACGCAATCGGGCTGGCTTCATTCTGGATTACGATATCAAGCTCCTTTACCGGCGCCTTGATGTGCTGGGTCCTTGCCCGCCCTTTCCATGAACTCTCCCGGCAATCAGGATCCTTAACTATCCCCGATCTTATTTATGCCCGCTATCAATGCCGAGTTTGCAGCGGGCTAGCGGGACTGGGAATTTTCATCGGCGTCGTTGGTTACCTGGCTACCCAACTGGCCGCACTCGGAATACTGCTCAGCTCTCTTCTTCCCGTTTCCACGCCGTTTGCGACGGTGGTGGCTGTCGGAGTGTTGATCTTTTATTCAGTCGCCGGGGGGATGGTTGCGAGCGTCTACACGGATGTAGTCCAGGGAGTCATCATGCTCTGGGCTACCACCCTGGTCTTCTATTTTGCGCTCCAATCGACCGGAGGCCTGGGCCGCATGTCCAGCATTCTTCTTGAGGGTGCACCGGACGGGCTGAGTCCCTGGGGAACGGTAGGAGTTTTCGTGGCTTTGAGCTGGTTCCTGGTCTTTTCGCTAGGTTCTCTCGGGCAGCCTCACGTCGTTACCAAGTTCATGATGCTCCGCAGTCTGAATACGCTCAAATACTTTCCGCTTGTTCTCGCAATATCCATGCTGTTATGCGGCTTGATCTGGTTGGGCGGAGGGATGGCCGTTAAGACTCTGGTCACGGAGGGGACCCTGCCGGCGCTGATTCATCCTGATGACACCATTACGACCTTCTTGACGACCTTGAGCCCGGGCTGGCTGACGGCACTGGTCTACGTCGGTATCATGGCGGCCATCATGTCCACGGCTGACAGCTTCGTCAACGTCGGAGCAGCTGTGTTGATTCGCGATTGGCCCCAGGTACTGGGGATAAGGGTTATTCACCAGGTCCGATGGGCAAGGATTGCCACCCTCGCGCTTTTTCTCTTCTCATTGA
>DATGOF010000223.1:0-5199 GCA_035306285.1 Acidobacteriota bacterium
CGGGATCGGATGGCCGAGTCAGTCAATCTGGGAGTCGAGTTTGCTCGGGAATGGTGTCGCCGGGAAGGTGTTGAATTGAAAAGTCCTGGTGGGTCGGCTCCCGTGGAAGTCCATGACGCTCAAACGCGACTCAGGTTCACCGAGGAAATGAAAGGCTATCTGAGCGCCGGGAAAGAGGACTTTCGAAAGGCCTATCTTCAGGGGGAGAGGGAGAATAATTTTTTTAAGTTCCATCTCACGATTACGATCAACGGAGTCAACCGCTTTGTGACCAACCCTCGCCATGAAGCCTCTGCGGAGGGATGGCTAGAGGGCGACCTTATCGGTGGGAGGCGTCCTGTTCAGCGGGGTGTCTTCAATCTGTTGTCGTATGAAGAAGACCCTAATCAACGCCAGATGATTTACCGTCTTTACTTTGAGGATGCTAAAGGAGAGCCCCTCACTCTGTGGGGACGAAAAGAAGTCTATGACGATCCCGGGATCGACCTATGGAGCGACACGACTGAGCTTTTCGTGCGGATTCTCAAGGGACACGTTGAAGCAGGGAAGGAGCCGCAGGCTGAAATTCTCTACAGCGGGATGTTACGCATTTATCTGCAAGACTTCCTCAAGCAATTGACGACATTTCGTGTGGATGGCCCCACCACTCACGATCGGGTGGCGGCACTGAACCGCTTCGGGCGGTTTTTCTTCAGAAAACTCTGGGACGTTTATGCTCGACATTTCGTTGAGTATGGCCCCTGGTAATCGATGGCTGGTGAAGGAGGACTAGTGACGTGGCCGATTTCGATGTCGTGGTAATCGGAAGCGGATTCGGCGGAGCGGTGACTGCTTGCCGGCTGGCCGAGGCAGGCTACCGAGTTGTGGTACTGGAACGAGGCCGCCGCTGGACACCGGATAATTTCCCTCGTTCTCTCAATGATGCGTGGGTATGGGATAACGAGTGCCCCGAGAAAGCAAACGGCTGGATGGAGCTTCGCCTTTTCCCGAATATGGCAGTCGCCCAGGGCGCCGGCGTTGGAGGGGGGTCTCTGATTTACGCAAATGTCTCGATTGAGGCGAAGCCGGATCTTTTTGAGACCGGTTGGCCAGAGGAGATCACCTACAGCGAGCTAAAGCCTTATTACGATAAAGTCGGCTCAATGCTGGCTCTTCAGAAGATTCCGGAGAATCAGTGGTCGGAACGGACCCGACTAATGAAGGAGGCCGCAGATCGAGCGGGATATTCCGACCGTTTTTCTCTGCTGGACCTGGCTGTCACGTTCGATCCACAATGGCATTACGGTCTCGAAGACCCTCATCACGAACGCCATTCCAAGAAATTTGTAAACGAGCACGGCCAGCAACAGGGGACCTGCGTACATCTAGGGAACTGTGTTGTCGGATGTGACGTCAAAGCCAAGAATACACTGGATCTTAACTACATTCCGAGAGCCGAACAGCAGGGTGCTGAAGTGCGTCCTCTTCACCTGGTTCGCAAGATCTTGCCGGAAACGGAACGTTACCGCGTCGTGTTTGACAGGATCATTGGAAATAAAGTTGTCGAAGGAAGTGTAACCGGCCGTCTTGTGATCCTGGCTGCCGGATCCATCAATTCGACCGAACTACTTCTGAGATGCCGGGATGAATTCCAGACACTACCTCAGCTGAGCGGTTTCTTGGGGTGCAATTGGAGTTCAAACGGAGACTTCCTGACACCCGCGTTCTATTTCGATCGTTCGGTTCGTCCCTCCCGAGGGCCTACCATCACCTGTTATATCGATTTCCTGGGAGATCGGAATCTGAATGGCCAGCATTTTATTGTTGAAGATGGTGGTTTTCCGGACATAGCAAAGAACTTCATGGAGTCTCAGGCGGCGAAAGAAGGAGGAGCTTTACGCAACCGGTTGCTTCTCGAGACGTTTCGACACGTGCTCCGCCAGCCGAGCTTGATGGACTCTGTTATGCCCTGGTTTGGAATGGGACGTGATGCGGCCGATGGCATCCTGAGCCTGCGCCGGCGCTTTGTCTTCTTCGGGTCAAGGTACCTGCACCTGAACTGGGACATCCGAAAGTCGGAAGAAACCATCGAGGCAATCATTGCGATGCACAGGAAGTTTTCTACGTTGACTCGAGGAGGTCCGTTCGTTCCGTTGACGTGGACGCTGTCGAAGGACTTGATTACTCCTCATCCGCTGGGAGGCTGCAATATGGGCTCTTCTCCGGCCAATGGAGTGGTCGACCACCGAGGTGAGGTCTTCGGCTACCGTAATCTCTTCGTTGCAGATGGATCGATCGTTCCAGAAGCTGTTGGAGCCAACCCTTCCAAGACAATTGCCGCGCTAGCCGAACGTATTGCTGCATTGATCGTCCAAGAGGGACGCTAAGAAAAGGATAAAATAGCAGCATCCATCTGGCGATGGTGGCTGGTGCTGATAGGCCTTAATGGGGCAGCAAACTGCACACATTCGAGGAGGTGGAAAGTGTGTCTGAAAAGAATCAGCAGAACAGTTATGCCGGGGGTTGTACTGGCGGCAGTATTGATCCTCTCGGGTTGCCGGGAGTCGCCAGAAGACTCGGTTCCAGTGGCAGGTGCAGCTGAACTGGATACTGGAGCAGTCAGAACCAACGCCCTGACCGCTCACGAAGAAGCGGAAGGGTGGCGCCTTCTCTTTGATGGGACCGATCTGAGTCAATGGAGAGGTTATCGGATGGAGACTGTTCCTCCGGACTGGAAAGTCACCGACGGCACGATCCATTTCCAGAGTGAACATGGAGGCGAAGGGTATGGAGACCTGCAGACCAGGGAACAGTTCGCCGATTTCGAGCTGATGCTGGAGTGGAGAATTTCCGAGTGCGGCAACAGTGGAATTCTTTACCGTGTAACCGAAGATGCTGAGCAAGAGTTCATGACCGGACCGGAATATCAGTTGATTGACGCGGACCCGGAATGTTATCCGGACCTGGCTGCTGAACGTACGGCGGGAGCCAATTACGGTTTACACGCTCCGGTTGTCGATGCTACCAAGCCGGCCGGGGAATGGAACAGCACCCGGCTGGTGGTTAGCGGAGCCCATGTGGAACACTGGCTCAACGGTCAGAAAGTAGTCGAGTATGAGCTCTGGACTGACGAATGGAAGGAAAAGGTGGCCGGGACCAAGTTCGCGGAGTGGCCAGGTTACGGAATGAACAAGAAGGGTCATATTGTCCTGCAGGATCACGGGGCGGAGATCTGGTTCCGGAATATCAAGATTCGCGAGTTGAATTGATTCCTCTGCGTCCGCTGTGCCTCTCTGGTGAAAATCATTGCGACCGTTCTCGCATCCAATCAAGCGTCTTTGCGATCCCTTCCGGATAGGGTGTCCTGGGTACCTCTCCAATTAGATCACGAAGTCTGGACCCATCCAGCACGGGTGGCTTTCGATAAAGAGGATACATTTCGCGCATAGCTCGGATCTGGTCGGAAAAGAAACCTAACAAAGCCAGCATGAAGGGGCCTGCGGTCCGATAACGCGGGCGTGTACCACAACGCTCAGCTGCCATCTGAAACAACCGTCTTGCTGAGATAGCTCCCGCCCCCGGAAGGTTAAAAGATTTACCACGGGCTTCATCCCGCATCGCCAGCTCCACCAGCGAGTAGCCAGCATCCGGAACAAAAATCAACTCACGTGGATGATCCACATCTCCGATCCAGTTGGCCGTTTTTCCTGCGCAGATTGCTTCAATCGCAGGATTCAGCATTCCGATGTCGACATCCGGACCGTAGAAGTCGGGGAGGATTGCCACCGTTCCTCCGGTTTCCAGGAAAAGATCTTCCTGGTCCCGGCGGATGATTCCCTTCTTGCTCTCTGGACGCCGGGAGTCGGTCTCGCGGATCGGGCGTTCCGGTAATGGCCAGTAGGACCAAAAGCTGGAGATGAGCAGTCCGCGGGCGCCTGAAGAACGTATCGCGGAAATCGTGTGTCGGGTCAGCGTCAGATGGTCGGAAAAGTGCTCCGCAGGAAGCCCGACACAGTGAAAGATGAGACTGCATCCTTCGGCTGCTCGATGTGCCGCCTCCTGATCGTGGAGGTCAAGGGGATAAATTTCGACCGGCAGCCCTTCGAATGCCCGTTCGAGCTTGTCCCGGCTTCGACTGCTGACCCGTACCTGGATGCCTCGTCGGAGGAGTTCTCTTGCAATGTTCTTTCCGGTCGCACCAGTCGCTCCCAGCACAAGAGCTTGTGTGATCTGCATATCTCACCTCGGGATCAGAGAGAGTGCCGCCTTCTGAATTGTACTCCCATCCAGATCGACGAGTTTATTGGCGGTCCTCATTTCTTCGTTTGAGATTGAACCCAGCAGCGGTGTCAACGCCTGTACCAGCTGATTGTTCTGGGAGGCTTCAGGAGACAGAAGAATGACTGCATCATAAGGAGGAAGTGCTTCAAGAGGGTCGTCTAAGATCCGCAGCTGATAGGCCAAAATCCTTCCGTCGGTCGAGAAGGCTGAGATAACGTCGACATCACCTTGATGTACGGCTGAATACATTAGAGACGAGTCAAAGCTTCTCTGTTGCTGGAAGTCTAAATGGTAGGCAGAGCGGACGGCCCTCCATTCTGGCCGGCTGAAGAACTCGTAATCTCCTCCTATCGACATCGATGGGGCGTATTTGCTGAGGTCTTCGATACTGTGAATATCCAGCTGAGCGGCATGTGTTTCAGGCATTGCCAGGACATACGCGTTTTCAAACCCAAGAGAGCCCAGACAACGGATACCATGCTCCGCTTCTAGCCAACGAGTCATCTCTTGAAGAACCCTCTCGCGACCAGGGTTATCTTCACGCCGCATATGGTTGGACCAGATGGTCCCTGAATAATCGACGTAACAATCGATTCGATCATTGCGCAGGGCATCGAAGATCACAGTCGAGCCCAGACTTCGAACATCCTGTACGGCAAAGCCGGTTTCACGCAGGCGGTTTTCGAAAAGGCTCATCAATATGTATTGCTCAGTAAACGTCTTACTTCCTAGAGTGACGACGGGCCGGTCTCCTAGATTGGCCCCAAGTTGTGGGATAGCTGGAGCGGAGATTAGAAAGAGCAGTCCTGTTGAGGCCGCGATTGCGTAAAGCCATTTGCGTCGCACAACTGCGATCTCCAGCAAGCGAATCATTCCATCGAGAAACAGCGCCAGCAAAGCGGCTCCGAGAACACCAACCATGACTGCGGCATAGTTTTG
>DATGOF010000224.1:0-3000 GCA_035306285.1 Acidobacteriota bacterium
GGCGAGATGGACGAGCCGGAATCGATGGGAGCGATAACCCTCGCCGCCAGGGAACAGCTCGACAATTTAATTTTCGTCATCAACTGTAATTTGCAGCGACTGGACGGCCCGGTTCGAGGTAATGGAAAGATAATCCAGGAGCTCGAAGGTATCTTTCGGGGTGCCGGATGGAATGTCATCAAGGTTATCTGGGGAACGGATTGGGATTCCTTGCTCGAGAAAGACAAGACCGGCTTACTCGTGAAGAGAATGGGAGAGGTGGTTGATGGACAGTACCAGAAGTATGTAGTTGAGGATGGAGCCTACATCCGCAATCACTTTTTCGGAAAGTATCCGGAACTACTGGAACTCGTCAAAGATCGAACTGATCAAGAACTTGAAAGGCTGCGTCGAGGTGGTCATGATCCAGTCAAGATATATGCTGCCTTTAAAGCAGCTGTCGAACACCGCGGCTCACCAACGGTAATCCTCGCCAAGACAATCAAGGGTTATGGTCTTGGTGATGCCGGAGAAGGGAAGAACATTACCCACCAGCAAAAGAAACTCGATGAAATTCAGGTGCGGGAATTCCGCGATCGCTTCTCTATTCCGATCGCTGACGAGAATCTGGCGGAGGTGCCTTTCTATCGTCCTCCTGACGATAGTCCGGAGATTAAGTATCTGAAGGAAAGGCGTGAAATGCTGGGGGGCTATCTGCCTCAACGAGTCGTCAGGGTGGAACCACTCGAAACTCCATCTGAGCAGCTCTTTGAAGAATTCTACAAAGGAACCGAGGGACGCCCGGTGTCCACGACAACGGTTCTTGTCAGAATTATTGCGATGCTGCTGCGAGACAAGGCGATCGGCAAAATGATCGTGCCCATCATTCCGGATGAAGCCCGCACCTTTGGTATGGAAGCGCTTTTTTCTCAGATTGGAATTTATTCTCACGTAGGTCAGCTGTACGAGCCTGTCGATTCCGACTCATTGATGTTCTACAAGGAAGCGAAAGATGGGCAAATTCTCGAGGAAGGAATCACTGAGGCGGGTTCGATGTGCTCATTTATCGCCGCAGGAACAGCCTATTCGACCTATGGGCTGAATACGATTCCCTTCTTTCTTTTCTACTCCATGTTCGGATTTCAACGTGTAGGAGATTTGATCTGGGCGGCCGCCGATATGCGCTGCAGAGGTTTCCTCGTAGGAGCCACTGCGGGCCGAACCACCTTAAACGGTGAGGGCCTTCAGCACCAGGATGGAAACAGTCACCTGCTAGCCTTTACGGTCCCCAATGTGCTGGCCTATGATCCGGCCTTCGCATATGAGCTTGCCGTCATCGTTCGAGACGGGATTCGGAGGATGTACGAGCAGCAGGAGAGTGTCTTCTATTACATCACGGTCGAGAACGAAAATTATCCGCAACCTGTTGTTCCTTCCCATCTCAACATCGACGAGCTGAAAGAAGGGATTCTCAAGGGAATCTATCTTTTCAAGCCCTCGACCAAGAAGAAGCCTCAGGCACGAGCTCAATTGTTTGGAAGTGGCGCCATCATGAATAGTGTCTTGAAGGCTCAGGAAGTACTCGAAGACTTGGGAATAGCCGCTGACGTCTGGAGCGTAACCAGTTATAAGAGTCTCTATCACGACGCCCTGGATGCGGAACGCTGGAATATGCGTAATCCCAAGAAAGAACCGCGTGTGCCCTATGTCACGCGAGTCCTGCCTGATGATCCGGGCGTAGTCGTCGCTGCGTCCGATTATGTGAAAGCCGTTGCTTCTTCGATTGCTCCGTGGATTCCCGGCAGGCTAATTGCCCTGGGAACGGACGGGTTTGGCCGCAGCGAATCGCGAGAGGCACTGAGGGACTTCTTTGAAGTGGATTATCGTCATATCGTACTAGCCACGTTGTATGGGTTGGCTCGAGAAGGAAAAATCAAGTTCGACGTCGTGCAGAAGGCCGCAAAGCAGTTTCAGCTGGATCCTGAAAAGGTAAATCCAATCTATACTTAGTTTTCCTGTCGGTGTTGAACACAGTCGATGCCTGTTCCTAAGACAGTACTAGAAAGCGTGCAAAGCTATGGCCACAGAATTCAAGCTTCCTAACCTGGGTGAGAACGTCGAATCGGGTGATGTCGTATCTGTGCTCGTCAATGAAGGTGATGAGATAACGGAAAACCAACCGATTCTTGAATTGGAAACCGACAAGGCAACTGTGGAAGTTCCGTCTACCATCCAAGGGAAAGTCACTCAAGTTCATGTTAGTGTGGGGGATACGGTTCAAATCGGCCAGGTTATCTTGACTGTTGAAGAGGTGGAGGCTGCTGCTGAGGCTGAAGAAGCGAAAGCGGATGAGAAGGCGGAAGTTGCAGCGGCGGAATCCGTGAGTCGCCCGGACCCAGCGGAGGAGAAGGAAGAGCCGATTGCCGGGGAGGAGGAGCAGAAGCCCACAGAAGAGGCTGCACCTCCCAGAAAGGGTGAAGTCGTCGATTTCCGTGATCGCTCGAAAGCAGAACCAGAACCCGTTGCGGAACTTCTAATCCCTGCCTCGCCTGCAGTTCGTCGATTCGCCAGAGAAATCGGTATCGACATTTCGAAGGTACCAGGATCCGGGCCGCGTGGAAGAATATCAGTGGAAGATGTCAAGGAGTACTCGCGGCAACTGCGCAGTCGGGAACCGGAGAAGGCGTCGCCTGTGCCTTCACCGTCTCTGCCCGATTTTTCCAGGTTTGGAGAGGTAAGGAGAGAACCGTTCTCCAACGTAAGACGTGCCACCGCCCGGCAGATGGCCACAGCCTGGGCTACGATCCCCCACGTAACGCAGCATGATGAGGCTGATATCACGCAACTTGAGGAGCTGCGCAAGCAGTACTCTTCTCGGGTAGAAGAAGCCGGTGGCAAATTAACCGTGACCTCGATCGCTCTTAAAGTACTCGTAGCGGCTCTCAAGAAATTCCCTGTTTTTAACGCCAGTATCGACGTCGAAAATGAAGAGGTAATTTACAAACAATATTTTCACATCGG
>DATGOF010000225.1:0-4526 GCA_035306285.1 Acidobacteriota bacterium
CTCTGGATCCCAGTTATATTGCAGACCATCTTCAACGGTGGGCGCACCAAAGATATCCATGCGTAAGCCGTAATCGAGGGTCAGGCGAGGACTGACCTTGAAGGCGTCCATAACAAAAAGGCCAAGTTCATAGGTTCCCATCCTTCTGGGAAGCAATGGATTGAGCCTCTGACTGCGAGTGGGTAAACGGAGCAAAAAGTCTGCATAACCGACTCCAGTAAAGGAACCGTCAAAGCGAAAAGATCCGTAGGTTCCTTCGTCAACAAGGCCGTCGAAGTTATTGAATCTCATCAACTGAAAGCCGAACTTCCAGACATGGCGCCCGATTGTCCAGTTGATCGAGTCTTCCCAGTGGAAGTTGAAGTGATCCGCCCTCAGTCCCCCTGCACTGGTTTGTAGACTTGAGATTCCGGTTATGTCCATCCTGGGAAACCCCTGGCCACTCAATCCAGCGGGATTGACACCCTGCAGTCCGATAGGAGCGACGGCCTCGTCTCCCAGCGTGGGATTGACACCCTCGAGGTTATCTCCATCCAGTATGTAGTTACCACGCCAGCCAAATCGAAAGGTGTTGACAACACCAGGGGAAAAGACATGCGTATCGGAGACAATTCCTCGAGAGTACTTCCGGAGTCTCGTCCAGGTAAAGGCGGGTAAGTTCCTAGACAGAATATAAGGAACGCGATAGAAATTGTAGCGAACGAAAAGGGAATTGCTATCGCTCAGATTGTGGTCGATGCGCCATTGATAGTTATCCCATTGATATTTGTCGCTTGGCCAAGGATGCTCCCATCCGAGATTCTGCCGCAATGCGCCTGGAGCTCCCAGATTTGGTTCAGGAATGTACAGTTCCTGTACCTTTAACGCTGTCGAATTCAGGCGTTCGGTCGGAATGACGTTATTTGGAAAAGGCTCGCCGGTCAGGGGATCTTTCAAGGGTTGAGAGAACTGAGAGAAATCTCCCTGTCGCATTTGGAGTGTTGGAACGTCAGAGAGGTTGAACGAGCCGGCAGGGAACCGCTCCGAATACCAAGCCGCATGGTAAAAGGTTTTGTCTTGTAAAATCGGCCCGGAGACTTCTGCCTGCCATTCATGAAAAAGAAAGACCGGCTTCTCTGGTTGGAAGAAGCCTCGCGCGTTGAGGGCTGAATTAATATGCTTGTACCAGACGGCTCCATGAAAGGTGTTATCTCCGCGCTTGCTGATGGTGTTCCAGGTTGCCGCTCGAGGGCTGTCGGCAGTGCTGTTGACAGCCATGACAGTAATTTCGTCGACGAGATTAATATTGTGCCCCTGGATGGCATCCGGACCATTAATTACGCCGTCATCGGATTGAGTGGTCTGGGCGCTTGTTTGGCCGGCAATTGTAACGTTCCACCCTTGTCCCTGAATACCAGGAAGGGTAGTCAGCATCACAGTGGGGTGAGGAGAAATTTCAACCAAGGGAGCGTCTTTGTGTGCGTCTTCGTCAAGGGTGGAGTTGAGGGAGCCTCCTTCGGTGGTAATTACAGCAGCGCCCGCTTGCACAGTGATTTGGTCGCTGGTCTCGCCCACCTCGAGTAGGACGTCCACCCGACGAATCTGTCCACCTTCAAGGGTAATGTTATCTGCTATAAATGTCTTAAAGCCAGGCATTTCGGCTGACAGACGATAGACACCAGACTTTAGTTCTGGAATCTCATAATTCCCGTTTTCGTCTGTGATGACGACCCTTGCACGGATGTTTGTATTTACATCGGTGAGGACCACCTCCGTGCCGGGAATGACCGCCCCGGTTTGATCTCTGACTGTTCCGCGGATAGTCGACTGGGAGGATTGCGCAACCAGGGGACCCAAACACAAGAGAGCTAAAATTGAGCAGTGAGTACATAGCTTCGCCAGTCTTTCCAAGTTTTGGGAAGTTATCATTCCATCTCCTTTTCACGCCTAACCCCCTAATACTGAGGGCGGACCCTTATAAATGGCCGCCAAAGCTGGAGAGAGCAAATCTATATAGAAGGGCTTCCCCTGGTAATTTCTGTTAGATTTCAATGCTTTATGTCACAGAAGCCATGGCCTGTCAAATGTTTTCAAGGCGGCTTTCAGCAACATGTGATCTATCGAGTGACCCCAGTAGTAGCCGGTGGCAAGCGGGGCATATGCTGATTGCTGACGACTCATCGACGGTCCGAGGACGTGACGAGGCGGCTCTTCGGAGCCAGGCAAAGACGGCTACCCAGGAGTTGCGCCTGCACGAGACCAACGCGAAACGAACTGAGGTACTAACCCTCATCCCGATAAACCGCCGGCCAGCCGGAAATCTTAGTGATCAAAACGCCAGAGTAAACAAAGCGAGCCGGTAAGTAAGGTGTTCGATTGAACACCATAATTATGCCGGTCGTTAAGAAGCGGACTCCATTGGATCTATTACGGATAGAATTCTTTTGGATTAACGCATGACTTGGATGATGATAGATCCTATCTTGAAAACAATGTCTCGTTTTCAATCGGATGGCAGCGAGCGAAGCATCTCAAGCAGGTTGGGGCTGATTGTAGACGACTGGTACTGGGTTTTTTTACTCCAGTGTCGTCACCAATGGGCAGACGTAACCCATCTGTCTGAAAGTTTAATAGACCAAGAGTAGTTTAGGATTGCCACCATCTTTTGGTTTCAATTACACTGGTGCCCTCTACTTAATCCCGGCTCAACCGCCTAAATCCAGGAAGGAGTAGCCCATGGCTGTGCAGTTTCGTACCTTGCGATGTTTCGTCGCCCTTATAGCGCTTCAGATCGCGTTGGTTGTTCTTAGTTCAGAGGCGATTCACGCGCAGGGCTCCCCAGGAAGCCTTGATCCGTCATTCGGCGGCGATGGGAAAGTCGGCAAGTCATGTACCTTCCCGCTCTCTGCGACAGACAGTCCCGCCGTCCCTTTCGCCGGCACCGCTTGCAATGACTCTGTCAATGCCATGGCGTTGGAGAGCGATGGCAGTTTTGTACTTGCCGGTGGCAACAGCGACTTCGGCGAGGGGGGAGGGTTTAAGTTATGGCGATACCTTGCGGATGGAAGCTCAAGAGGCACCTTTGCCTTGACGGATGTGACGAACGGACCGGATTTCGCAACGGCTATTGTTATCCAGTCAGACGGCAAGATTATTGCGGGTGGTTATGCCTATCAGACAGGAGCATTTGTGCTCGTCCGTTACTTGCCGGATGAAACACTGGACGCAAGTTTCGGTTCAGGAGGCATAGTTCAGACACCCATGGGGGTTGATTATGCGATCCTCGAAGACCTCGTCATCCTGCCGGATGGCAAGCTATTGGCTGCAGGAGAAGCGAAGTGGTTCGCGGAAGGCTCCAAGCACCTCGCCCTTGCTCGTTACCTTCCGGATGGCCAACTCGATACAACCTTCGGGCGAAATGGTCGTGCCTATGCACGGTTTTTCGGGAATGCAAATATCTCCGGCCTTGCTCTCGCACCCGACGGCAAATTCGTGGTTTCCGGTTATATCTCCGGCACAACCATCCTTGATTATTGGGGCTTTGCGATCATGCGCTTTCTGCCAAATGGGCTCGTTGATTTCAGTTTCGGCACGCTCGGACGAGTGGTGCTACGCAGTCCAAAGCTGTTAGCCGCGACCTCCCTAGTCGTTCAAGACGATGGCAAGATCGTGGTTGGCGGAGTTGGAGAGCCGGAACCCGGCGTGAGTTCTTTTGCGGTCATTCGATTGACAGAGACCGGTTCACTCGATCCGGACTTTGGCCAGGGGGGCGGTGTACTGACGATCTTTCCGGAGGGAGACAGCCGATTGAATGCACTCGCCCTCCAATCGGACGGCAAGCTGGTTGCAGCGGGGTCAGTGGACGTCCCTGCCCACAGTCGTGAGGATTTCGCGGTCGTGCGCTATCTTCCAGATGGCTCGCTGGATCTCGATTTCGGAATGGACGGAAGAGTCACTACGCAGTTTTTCGCTTCTTCCCCGGCAGAAATTACAGCAGTGCTTCTTCAGCCTGACGGAAAGATCGTCGCAGCAGGTACTGTTTTCACATGGGAACTCTTTGGTCCTCGGTCAGGCACTCTGCCTGCAATGGCCAGGTACCTGCCGTGAGTGTGAAGTAGACGACGGCGCCAGCCGCGAAGCATATTCCAGGACGGCGCCGTGACCCTGTCCACTTATTATCCGGTCAAAACGAAATATAATCCTTATCATATGTGGCACGTGGAAAGATATATGGCTCTTTAAACGGAAGTTGAGGATAACCATGACAATGCTGCGAGTCGGGATTGTGCTCACGGGAATCAACCTTGTGCTCTGTTTCCTTCTCTTGCAAGAGCTTCATCCGGGTGAGGCTAACCAGGAGGGCGCACCGCTCCTTAGAGGGCGTGCCCTCGATATTGTTGACGAACAAGGGCGCGTCCGAGCCAGAATCACCGTGGAGCCAGCTGTGACGATGGACGGAAAAGACTACGCGGAGACCGTGCTCTTACGGCTGACGGACCCACGAAATGGTCCTATAGTGAAGCTGGTCGCGTCAGAGGAGGGTTCGG
>DATGOF010000226.1:0-2958 GCA_035306285.1 Acidobacteriota bacterium
CCCCACGTCCTGTTTCCTCGAGAGCGCTCTTAGAAGGGAATATCATCGTCGCTGATACCGATTTCCATTGCATCCATACGCTCTTCCTGGGCACCACTACCTGACTGTCCCTGATCTGATCTTGATTCCAGCATCTGCATGTTCGTGGCAACGATTTCCGTTGTTCTGCGCTTATTCCCGTCACGATCGTCCCACTCTCGAGTCTGGATTCGCCCCTCTATGAATACGAGCCGCCCTTTCCGCAAATACTGGTGACAGATCTCCGCCAGTCGACTCCAGACAACGATATTGTGCCATTCCGTACGATTCTGCCGCTGACCGTTGGCATCGGTCCAGGTCTCGTCCGTAGCCAGTGAAAAGTTCGCTACCGGGGTTCCAGACCCTGTATAGCGCAGCTCCGGATCCCTGCCCAGCCGACCGATTAAGAAAACTCGATTTACCATAACCTCTCCTTCCTCATCGTCTCATTCCGCGAATCTTAGTCGCGGGATCTTTTCCTTCTTGGAGTCACACCTACTATAACGAGAGAGTCCGATAAAAGTGCGAACTCTATCCTGAGGATTCAAGACAAAAGGCAAGGATTTCGGCCGGAGGACAGTAACAGTCGCTTGACAGGTGAAATCTCTCAGGGGAGAGCAGCGTTCCACTAGCTGGTTGCTTTGACCGTAGCGAGGGCGAGGTTCCGATGGGCCCGGTGACGTATCAATTCTCCCACGCCGACGATCCTGTCGGCCAGGTTCAGATGCCTCACAGCCTAGGCTAAACGATCCAGACGCCCGGGCGGTACTTCCTACACTGTTCGACTGCTGAGTACGGCTTAAAAGCGCAGGACGCCTTCGGCCTCCGATTCCCCGACCAGTATCAATTCCCCTTCCCGGCGTTCGCCATTCCGATAATAGACTATGCTGATTCGTTCTCCCGGCCGCTTGTCCTCGAGTATCCGTATAATGTCCCGGGCTGAAGCGACGCGTCGGCCTCCGAGCTCCACCAGGATGTCTCCACCCAGCAGAATAGGCCGATTCCCGTAAAAAGCCCTTCGAGTCCCACCTTGCAATCCGAAGCGAGCAGCCGAACTTCCCCGTTCAACCGCTTCAATTAGAAATCCTTCAGATACCGGAGCATTCAAAGCCGCCGCCAGTCGGGGAGTGAGAGCTCGCCCGCGTACTCCAAACCATGGGCGGAGGACCTTTCCATGTTCGATCAAATCGGGAAGGATCCTTTGCAAGGTGGTGGCAGGAACAGCAAAGCCGATGCCGGCACTTTCTCCGCTGCGCGAAAGAATGGCGGTATTGATTCCGATCACTTCGCCCGAAGTGTTCAACAGAGGGCCTCCGCTGTTACCGGGATTGATTGCTGCATCGGTCTGTATCAAATCATCCATAATCCCGGTTCGAGTCTCCAGGCTTCTTCCGAGAGAGGAAATGATACCGGTAGTGAGGGTACGCTGCAGACCAAAAGGGTTTCCAATGGCAAGGACCTTCTGCCCCACTTTGAGCTCTTTGTCGGCTGCCAGCTTGATGGGTCGGCATTCTCCTGCCGAACAGTCGATCTTGAGGAGGGCGACATCATTGATGGGATCCACGCCCACCACCTGAGCATCGGCCTTTGATTCGTCCCACAGCGTGACCTCCAATGTCTCGGCATCCTCAATGACGTGATAATTGGTGAGAATATGCCCTTCAGAGTCGACAAAGAAGCCGCTTCCTACACCCGGTCTCGGGACCGGCTGAAGAAAAAAGTTAAACTCCAGACGCGTGCTCGTGATGTTGACGACGGAACGACTCAGGGCCTCATAGATCTGAATATTAATCCGTTCATCCTCCTGCAAAGGAGTGTCAAAAGAAAGCGCTTCCGGTGGTTGCCACACTGCTCTGGCGGCCGGAGGTGAAGGCCATCTCAACAGGAACAGAACCAGTGCGGTGGAGATAATGCTCGAAATAATGACTAGCTTGATGAAATCCTTACTGTTCATTCCTGCCGCCTCAGATTTTCATACAGACTGGGTGATTCACCCGTTTCTGTCCTCACCCTACCGCCGGCTTTCATTATACTCTCTCACCGCTCCCTCCGGATCGGGCTCCTCCACCCATCTGTAGAGCAATAAACTGGCCAGTAAGGTGAGCGCAGCCGCCCAGAGGACCACAGCTGTGTAACCCGGACCGTCATAGAGAAATCCGGCAATGAAGACCGAAAATGAAATCCCGAGTTGAGAAAAGGTGTTACGGAGAGCCAGGTAGCTCCCCCTTAATTCCAGGACGGCCAGTTGAGTTTGCAGGGTCTGCAGTGCCGTCTGGCGAAAGGCAATACAAAGGCCGATGGCAAAGAAAAGCAGAAACAGGGGAATGTCCCAATCGAGATAAGGGAGAGCGATCAGGGGAATGACCAGCGCACTGTTGGTCCAGAGGAAGACAGCGCGTTTGGTCCAACGATCGCTGAACCATCCCGATAGAGGGCTTGCCAATGCGGACGCCAGGCCGGCGATAAGAAAGACCGATGAGATCTCAACAGGACTCAGCGCGAATGCCTGATTAAGATGACCGGCAATGTAGGTAAGAAAGGAGAGAGTCCCACCCGAGACCAGAAACGACACAAGAAGCGCAGCAAGAGCCTGGCGGTTCTTCAGTAACTCCCTGTAGCGTTCGGATGCCCCCCGCGGAGCCAACTGCCGGCCTTGCGAATCGGAAGGGAGAGCAAGCAATGAAGCCACCAGTATAAGTCCGGCTGTCGCTGCCGAAAGCAGGAAGACGCTACGCCAGCCGGCTGCCTGCGCAAGCCAGGCACCGATTGGAACACCCAGGATCAGGGCTGCAAAGTAGGAGCTCAAGACGGCTCCCATCATGCTTCCCCGACGATGATACGGGAAGAAGTCTCCGACGAAGCTGGCGGTACAGGTGGAGAGCAGGCCGGCCAGCAATCCTGTTCCGCCTCGCAGCCAGAGAAGTTCTCCAAAGCCGCCTA
>DATGOF010000227.1:0-6463 GCA_035306285.1 Acidobacteriota bacterium
ATCAGGGGACCTGGCGGCTCATCTGCTCGGGTTGGGACTGAAGCCGGGGGATCGAGTGGGAATTCTATCTGAGAACCGGATGGAATGGTGCGTTACCTATTTCGCCTGTGTTTCTTCAGGTCTTGTGGCCGTTCCCGTCGATCGCGAGCTTCGCGAGCGAGAGATTCTCCATATCCTGAGTTTTTCAGGTGCTCGTGCCGTGGTTGCATCCGGTGACTTTGTTCGGAGTCTGCAGCAGGATCTACGGGCGATTTCCTCGATGGAGTATCTGATCTCGATGGAAGAGGAGCAGGGAAGAGCCGACTTTTCTTTCCAGGAGTCGCTCCTGTCAGGTGCCCGAGCTCGCGAGAATGGTAGTGTCCGCTACGAGGATTTGACGGTTCTTCCGCACGACGTGGCCGCTATCATTTTTACTTCGGGAACCACCGGGAGCGCCAAGGGCGTAATGTTGACACACCAGAACATCGCGTCCAATGTGATGGCCACTTCGTATCATGTGGCTATCAATCAAGACGACGTCCTTTTATCCGTGTTACCCCTCCATCACACCTATGAATGCACGGCCGGGTTCCTCACGGCTCTATATCAGGGTGCCACCATCTGCCATGCCGAAAGCCTCAGACGAATTCCTGACAATTTGCGAGAGACAAAAGCCACGGTAATGCTCGGGGTGCCGGCTCTGTTTGAGGCCATGTACCGGCGGATCGAAGCCGCCGTCGCCGAAAAAGGGGGCCGGAAATTCGACATTGCACGTCGTATCGCCTGGGCGTCGGAGAAACTTTTCCGGACCAATATTCGGAGATTACTCTTCCGTCAGCTGCACCATCAGTTCGGTGGACGTTTACGACTCTTCATATCGGGAGGGGCAGCGCTCAATCCGGAAGTCTCTATTGGATTTCGAGAGTTGGGCATCGACTGTATCCAGGGATATGGAATGACAGAGCATTCACCAATCATCAGTGTGAACCGTGTGGATGCAGTTCGCGACGCATCGGTGGGTATTCCACTCCCCGGTGTGCAAGTTCGAATTGTCGATAACGAGATCGTCGTCAAGAGCAAGTCGGTTATGAAGGGGTATTATTTGAATCCCGAGGCCACCGCCGAGGCCTTGCGTGACGACTGGCTATATACGGGCGATCTTGGCCACTTCGATGACGCAGGCTTCCTTTATATTAGCGGCCGAAAGAAGTCGATCATTGTGACCGCCAAGGGGAAGAATGTATATCCGGAAGAAATCGAGGCAATTCTCAATGACAGCCCTTACATACTGGAATCACTGGTCTGGGGAGGTCCGCACGAGGATCCTTCTGAAGTAGAAGTCCACGCCATTATCGTTCCCGATTTCCAGGCATTCGACGCCGAGTTCGGACCCTCGAACTACAGTGAAGAGACTATCAACGAGGTGATCTCCCGTGAGGTGAAGCAGTGTAACAGACAGCTGGCCTCATTCCAAAGAATCAAGAGGTTCAGCCTGAGAAGTGAAGAATTCGAGAAGACGACTACGCGGAAGATCAAACGTTATCTTTACACCACTAAAAGTCGTCCTCTCTCCAAGACGCGTCGTTGACAGGATCGCGGCACTCACGCCGGTCGTGCGTCAAGTCTGTACTATAATGACCGCGTGAGTCACAAGCTTGAAACCTTTCCGAATCAGTATCCCGGTAGGGAATACGAAGTCGACATTACTTGTCCCGAGTTTACAGCGCTCTGTCCGAAAACCGGCCAGCCCGATTTCGCAACGATTCATATCAAGTATGTGCCAGATGAAAAAATCATTGAGCTGAAATCGCTAAAGCTTTACATGTTTTCTTACCGTGATCAGGGCATATTTCACGAGCATGTCACCAATAAAATTCTCGACGACATTGTGGAGGCCTGCCGCCCTATCAGGTGTGAAGTGGTCGGAGACTTCAACGTTCGGGGTGGAATCAAGACCGTCGTGACGGCTCGCTACGAAAGAGACCGGGCCGTTTGAGGGGAATCACTTCAGTGAGGGGAGGCCTGGTTCGGCAAAGCTGCTGAACTTTAGAGGTGCCGTAAGTGGTCTTGGAAGGAACGAAAGTCTACGAAGGAGAATTCCGGACCTGATCCTTCCGTTTGCATATTCGGATGGTGCCCAACCCATAGGATGGGAATGCGATACTCATCTGCGGTTCTGTCGAGTAACTGGTAATCTTCGCTGTCTTGAGGCGAGATTTTTCCATTTGATACGACGCACACCATGTTCACCGGTTCATGGATGACGAGTTCAGCCATCGCCCGATAGGGTACCCTTGCTCCGAGATTCAATGTCTCCCAACCTTCAATCTCGAGAAGTCTGGCGATAGCGTTAACCTTGAGACGGCACCGGCCGGTCGGTGCGGCGCACAAAGCGGTCTTGCCGTTACATCGTTTGCGCACGATTTGAGAGAAGAGTCCACTTAAGGCTTCTTCAAGATTGTTTGTGATCAGCAGTACCTGCCCCTCCAGCTGGTCGCCAGCAGCCAGGTTTCGAAAAACGGGAAAGATGACATCGTCGTAAATGTCTTCCAGCCGCATGCCCCGCATATAGAGGCGCTCCAGAACGGCCCGTACCCGATGTCGTTGGTTTTCCCGAGCCAGCAAAGTGATGAGCTCGACAACTCGTCTGAGATTTTTTTGATTGACCCAGAGCTCCAGCTCCGGGTCTTCCCACTGCTCGGTGGTGAGGAGCCCGGTTGCTTCAAATCCCTGCCGGAGCTGAAAAGAGGAAATATCTTTCAACCAGAACTTACGGTGTCCTCCAGGAGTTTTCGTACATGGGAGTTTCCCGGCGTCCGCCCAGCGCTTAACGGTAGACTCGCTGACGTTCCACATTTGAGCCAGCTCTCGGGTTGAAAAACTGCGGTCCTTGGCCATGGCGTACTTGCCTCTTCTGCAATGTTCTGGGTTTTCCCTGCCAGGATTTGAAGGGCTGGTATGGATCATAGCATGAGGTGGATCTTCGAGAAAGGCCTGTTTCCGATGAAAAAAGGGGGTGTGACCAGGCAAAATGGCATGGCAACCCAGGCTTGAACTTGTTCATCTCGCTCGCCGACAATACCGCAATGACAAATTCGAAAATGATTATTGAAAAACGCGCGGTCGAGCCGTTCATGAAGAACGGTTACGTGTTGGCATGTCCGGATAGCAGGCATGCCACATACATTGATCCGGGCGAGGAAGCGGAACAACTGCTAAGTTGGATTGACCAGCAAGAGCTCGAGTTAATTTCGATTGTCAATACTCACGCTCATATGGATCATATTTGCGGCAATGGCCAAGTAAAGGAAGTTTGGGATGTTCCGATTTACTTGCACCAGGAAGATGAAGAGCTGTACAAAGCTCTTCCTGTGCAGGCAAGCTGGTTTGGGATGACCTATCCACCGGCTCCGCCGATCGATTATTATCTTCATCCCAGTCAACAGCTTGGAGTGGGCGACCTTACCTTGAAGATTATTCACACTCCCGGACATTCTCCTGGCAGTGTGACGATTCAGGTTGAGGAACATCTTTTCTGCGGTGACCTCATTTTTGCAGGATCTGTCGGTCGAACCGACCTACCCGGCGGATCTCATGAAGTTCTGCTGAAGTCGATTAGAGAAAAGATTCTTTCCCTGGGGGACGACTGTATTCTGCATCCTGGCCACGGTCCTGATACGACTGTCGGTCAGGAACGCCGTACCAATCCGTTTCTCAGTTCTCTTGGAGAGTGACGGATGGTACGCCGGTCCGATTGTCAGGCGTTCTCCGGACGACTCAGATCAGGAATCGTTGAAGCGGTTTTCTTCGATGCGGCCGGAACGCTGTTTGACTTAAGGAGATCCGCAGGTTTCTTCTATCTGGAATTTGCCAGGCGGCACGGGTTTGAACCTGCTCATGAGGGATTAACTGAGAAGGAATTGGAGGAAAGTTTTCAAAAAGAGTTCCGCAAAAGTCCGCCACTGTCATTCCCTGGAGCGGAATCTTCCAGTCTCGTCGAATTGGAAAGGAATTGGTGGTACCGAATCGTTGTGAATGTGTTCGAGAAATGGGGACATTTTGCCGGGTTCGATTCCTTCTTCGACGAGATTTACTCTTTCTTTGGGACCGCAGAACCCTGGGTTTTGGAAGAGGGCTGTTTAGAGCTACTGGACTATCTAAGAGCAGGTGATTTTCAGATGGGAGTCATCTCGAACTTTGATTCCAGGCTGTTTGGCTTGCTGGAAGAGCTCAGGATTTCCAAATATTTTCAGTGTGTTACAATTTCCAGCCAGTCTCTGGCGGCAAAACCAGATCCTCGCATCTTTCAGGCGGCTGTCGCTCGAATCGGGTTGGAGGAAAGCCAGTGCCTTCATCTGGGCGACCGTTTAAGTGATGATTTCGAGGGTGCTCGAGGAGCCGGTCTTCAGGCGGTGCTTTACGATCCTGATGGCCGTTGTAAAGACCGATCAGTGATTCGGATTACGAAATTGACAGAGCTTTGCCAAGTTCTGGTATAGTCGACATCTCCATCAACGGCTCGGATTATTAGTGGAGACACACGATCCGAACTGACTTTTAATAGGTCCCAACATGAAAATACATGTAGCACACAGTCCAGATAGCGATGACGCTTTCATGTTTTACGCCCTCGCCACGGGGAAGATCGAAACTGGACCGTTCGAGTTTGTTCACGAGCTGGCCGATATCGAGAGTTTGAACCAGGCGGCGCTGGAAGGGAAGTACGAGGTCACCGCAGTCAGCATCCATGCTTATCCCTACCTGTGTGACCGGTACATCCTGCTCAACAGTGGCGCCAGTATGGGGGAGGGTTATGGTCCGATTCTGGTCAGTAAAGCTTCCTTCGACCCGACTCAGCTTCGAGGTAAACTCATCGCTATCCCCGGTGAGAGAACTTCCGCGTTTTTGGCATTAAAGCTCTTTAACCCGGATTTCGATTACAAGGCCCTACCATTTGACAGGATCATACCAGCCGTTCAATCCGGCGATGTAGATGCCGGGCTGATCATTCACGAAGGCCAGCTCTCATATCGCGACGAGGGGCTCAAGAAAGTACTGGATCTCGGTGAATGGTGGAAAGAGACGACCGGCCTCCCCCTTCCTCTGGGTGGGAATGTTGTCCGACGAGATCTGGGTATGGAGACAGTTCAGGAGATTTCGAGGCTGCTTCATAAGAGTATTTCCTACGCGCTGGATCACCGCACCGAGGCTTTGCAATATGCCCTGCAATTCAGTCGCGGCCTGGACGCGCAGCAGGGTGATCGCTTCGTCGCGATGTATGTAAACGAGCGAACGCTGGATTATGGCGCGGATGGTCGAAGGTCAGTCCAGCTCTTCTTGGACCGGGGTGTTGAAGCAGGCTTGCTGCCGAAACGGATCGAGGTAGAGTTTATATAGAGGTAATGGCGATCGACGAGTTCAGTTGACCTTGCGTCGCAGTTCCTCGATCGCTTCCTCTGCCAACCTGTAGCCAGGATCGATTTCCAGGGATTTCTCAAAATATTCGATAGCCTTGCTATACATCTGTTTGTGGTAGTAAACGCGCCCAAGGTTGAAGTAGGGGAAATGCTGGGTGTCATAACGACGGGCCCCGATAGCTCGCAAAAGCCAGGGGATCGCCTCGTCGTAACGCGCCTGGGCAATCTTACATGAGCCGATGTCGTTGTAAGGATTTCCGAGTTCAGGATCTACTAGAATGGCCTTCTGGCAGGCTTCGATGGCCTCATCATATCGCTGCTGAGAGCTGCAGATGCCCGCCAGAGAAATGTAAGCTTCCGCAGTTGGGTAGGCTCGGATGGAC
Organism: Acidobacteriota bacterium; assembly: GCA_035306285.1. Taxonomy (GTDB): domain Bacteria; phylum Acidobacteriota; class UBA6911; order RPQK01; family JAPXNP01; genus DATGOF01. The sequence continues at coordinate 5,780 of DATGOF010000227.1, forward strand.
CTTCGAAAATGTTTTTCAGCGCCTTTGAGATCACCTTTGGCTCGGAGGCGGTGAGCCTTCTCAAAATAATGTATTGCGCGTCGTTCTCTCCCTCGTCTACTCACCTTTACAGCTTACCGAAAGGCGGCCCGGTTGGCAAAGCCAACAAGGAAGTGGAGCGGCCCTTTGTCGGGTTGGATAAGTCATCGATCGAGTTCCAGAATTGAAGGAATTGCGTTGGGCTGGAAATTGACAGAGAGTGCCGAAATGAGCCAAAATATCTAAACCTGACAAATTTGATGGGAATTATATATGAAAATAACGGCTCGGGTGGAATACGCTACACTGGCCGTATTTGAACTGGCCCTACAGGCCGGCTTGCAGCGAGTTCAGGCGAAAGAAGTTTCCGAGAAGCAGCAAATCCCGTTGAAGTTTCTTGAGCAAATCTTAATTCAGCTCAAGAATGGTGGATTGGTTCGGAGCGTCAGAGGAGCCGGAGGAGGTTATTTTCTGGCTCGTCCTGCTTCCCAGATCACTCTACGTGACATTATCGAGGCGGTTGAAGGTGAGGTGACAATCGTTGAACCGAAGCGTGGCGGGGATCCAACCGTTCTCAACGTCTGGCGGGAAATCGAGACCGAATTTCTCGAAAAGCTGGAGTCCATAACGATTCAAGACCTGGTAAACCAGAAAATCCGGGAAGAT
>DATGOF010000228.1:0-2832 GCA_035306285.1 Acidobacteriota bacterium
CGCCGTATTCATATTCTACTCCCACGCCCCTCCAGGAAAAAGTTTTATGGCAAACACCCTAAAGGATTAGATTTCGGAATGAAGCTTGTGAATTCTTAAGATTTGTTCGATCCTTACTTATCATTGCTTTTTTTATATGTATCCTGGCGAGCCCTTTCGCCGATACGCCGGAGGAATACAAAGCCAATGTTCAGAAAAACCATCGGCATCTTAATGGTTCTGTTAGTCGTTGGCCTGGCCGCGAGCCTCTATTTTCAGTCTGACCAGACCACCCATGCGAAACATGTCTCCGTCCCTGAAGGCTTTCAAATCGAACTGGTAGCCGGGCCGCCTCTAGTAGAGCGGCCGATTACAGCGGCTTTCGACGAAATGGGCCATCTCTATGTGGCTGAGTCCTCCGGATCCAACGAACCGGTTGAGATTCAACTCGAAAAAAAGCCTCACTCCATCCTGCGTCTGACGGATGCCAATGGGGATGGCATCTTCGATGAAAGGACCGTTTTCGCGGATCGAATGATGTTTCCGGAGGGGACACTCTGGTATGACGGTTCGCTCTACGTCTCTGCTCCTCCCAGTATTTGGAAGCTCACTGATACCGACGGAGACGGCGTCGCGGACCTGCGCGAAGAATGGTTCAACGGTAAGACATTGACTCACTGCGCCAATGACTTGCATGGCCCATACCTTGGGCGCGATGGTTGGATTTACTGGTGTAAGGGCGCATTTGGAGAGCAAACCTACGAACGTACGGGACGCTCACCCCTGGTGACACGTGCGGCCCATATCTTCCGGCGCCATCCGGAAGGGACGGAAGTCGAACCGGTCATGACAGGAGGAATGGATAATCCGGTTGACGTCGATTTTACGCCTGAAGGAGAGAGAATTCTTACCGCCACCTTCTTCGAACATCCGCAACTCGGTCGCCGTGACGCTCTGATTCACGCAATCTACGGCGGTGTTTACGGGAAGGACCACGATGTCCTGCTCGATCATCCTCGGACTGGAGGCTTGCTCCCTGCCATCACGCACTATGGACCGGCGGCTCCCGCGGGGCTCACCTACTATCCGGGCACGCAATTTGGAGAAGGCTATCAGGGAAACTTCTTTGCCACCCTGTTTAACCTGCACAAAGTGACTCGTCACGTTCTCCGCCCGTCCGGGGCGACCTTCGAGAGCGAGGACTCCGACTTTGTCGTTTCCGATGACCCCGATTTTCATCCTACTGACGTCCTCCCGGATGCTGACGGAAGCCTCCTGGTAGTCGACACTGGGGGTTGGTATAAGATCTGCTGCCCTACTTCCCAGCTCGAAAAACCGGACGTTCTGGGTGGCATTTACAGGGTCCGGCGGATCGGTGCTCCCGCTCCGGACGATCCAAGAGGACTGAAGCTAGACTGGAATTCTCTTTCCATTCCTCAACTGGTTGAACTGCTGGACGATTCACGTCCGGCTGTCCAGGCTCGCGCCATCGAGAACCTTGCGCGGCGAGGGTCTGAGGCGGTCTCTTCTCTGCAAGAAGTATTAACGAAGTCAGAATCGGTGCAAGCGCGCCTGAACGCTGTGTGGTCTCTTACACGCATCTTCAATCCCTCAGCGAGGCTCGCGGTTCATTCGGCCCTGAAGGATGCTAAGGCGAGCATTCGCCAGGCGGCAGCCCATTCGGTGGCTGTCCATCGGGACGCCACAGCTCTCCCCTACCTCGAGGCCCTGCTCAAGGATTCTTCAATACAGGTACGCCGCGCTGCAGCTGAAGCAGTGGGACGGATCGGCGACAGCCGGGCTGTTCCTTTGCTACTCGGTGCCCCGGGCGATCCAGAAGATCGCGCTCTGGAGCACTCTTTAATATACGCCTTGATTGAAATCAACGATCCCCAGGCAACCGCTGCGGGTCTCAGTTCCAGTTCTTCTCTCACTCGTATGAGAGCTCTCGTTGCCCTGGATCAGATGGAACAGAGTTCCCTGCAGGCGAACACGGTCATTTCTCTCCTAAGCTCCGATGATCCGGCTCTCCAAGACACAGCCTGGTGGGTCACGTCCCACCATTCAGATTGGGGTCGATCCATGGCCTCCTTCTTCAGAGGTCGGCTTGCCCAGGGTTTAAACACAGAGGAAAGACAGAAGCTGGAAGCCAAACTGGCTCATTTCAGCAATGATGAAGAGGTTCAGGAATTACTGGCTGGAATGGTGCTAAGCGCAGATAACGTAGAGTCCAAGCTGAGCGCCCTGCAAGCAATGGCGGGCAGTGGTTTAAAGGAACTTCCCTCGAGCTGGGTGCGATCGCTAGACCGCCTGCTGTCAACTACCGAGCTTGAGCTGCTATCGGCAGCGATTTCCGTTGTGCGCTCCGTGCCGCCTGCGGAGAACGACATCCCGTCGATCACCGAATCGCTGGAAAGTTTGGCAGGCAATCCTTCCCTCAAGGAAGAGATCCGGCTTTCGGCATTGGAGGCACTTCCTGGTGGCCTACAGGAAGTAGACCAGCAGAATTTTCAGTTCCTCCTGTCCTGCCTGGATCCTGAAAAACCGACGTCGCAACGATACTCAGCCGCGACCGTGCTCGAAAAAGCGCGACTTACCGAAGCTCAGCTTCTGAGCTTGACCGATGCGATCAGAACGGCCGGTCCACTGGAACTATCGCGTCTTATCGTAGCTTTTGACCAAGGTGCCGAGGAATCACTAGGAATGCGTCTCATTGAATCCCTGACAGAGGCACGTGCCGTCTCCAGCATCCGAGCAGATTTGTTAATGCCAAGACTCGAACATTATCCGCCGTCTGTCCAGGAGAGAGGCCGGGAATTGCTGGCTTCACTGGATCGAGACCCCCTGGAGCAG
>DATGOF010000229.1:0-4008 GCA_035306285.1 Acidobacteriota bacterium
TTCCGAGCCCCAATCAACAGTCGCGCCACTCATAACCCCCGGAAACCGAATCAAATCACTCACCAGGAGATCGCCGTGCACACCTGCCTGCTTAAGCTCTTCAGAGAGAGAAATCAGGCGATCAACCAGAGACCGGTTGAGCATCAACTCTTCTCCGACCTTCTGCTGCACATCCAAAAAAAGGTCAACCCGGCCGCGATGAACTTTCTCCTGGACGATTTGCTTCAGATCGAGTTCCATAAACAGCAGGTCCCTGGGGAGATGTGCCTTGAAATCCAGATAGCGGCTGTTGACGGTACGGATTTCTACAGTAATGTCGACATCCGCACCATCTCTGGAAACGTTCCCCTGGGCCCTGCCGAACCCGGTCATGCTCTTCATTTTTCCATCTGACTCCACCTTACCTTGACCCGTGGTAGTCAACGACTGGCACCACGTCCGCAAACTGAAGCTCGTAGAGCTTACGGTAAATACCGGAAGCTTTCATCAAGTTCTCATGTCTGCCTTCTTCTACGATCCTGCCTTCGTGCATTACGAGAATTCTGTCTGCTACCTGAACCGTCGATAAACGATGAGCAATCACCACGGTCGTACAGTGCTGCATCAGATTGGAAAGAGCCTTCTGAACCAGTCGTTCTGATTCAGTATCCAGGGCCGATGTCGCTTCATCCAGAATTAAAATCGGTGCATTTTTCAAGACGGCACGGGCGATAGCAATCCGCTGTCGCTGGCCTCCAGACAGGCGCTCACCTCGCTCGCCGATTACCGTGTCATACTGACGCGGAAGTTCCATAATGAAGTCATGAATAAAGGCCGCCTTAGCTGCTTCTTGCACCTCGGAGAGCGAACAATCCTCTCTCCCGTAAGCGATGTTATTGCGGACAGTGTCATTGAAGAGAAAGGTGTCCTGTGTGACGATCGCGATCTGGGAGCGAAGAGACGGCAGAGTGACATCGCGAATGTCAATTCCATCGATCGTGATTGTTCCTTTTGAGACATCGTAAAAACGCGGAAGCAAGCTGACAAGGCTTGTCTTCCCAGCGCCGCTGCTACCCACCAGAGCAACTATCTCACCCTTGCGAATATTGAGATTAACCTGCCTTAACACCGGAACATGAGAATTCCCTGGATAACTGAAGGAGACGTCTTTTAAGCGAATCTCATTTTGAAATAGTGGCAAGGTCCGAGCATTCGGGGCTTCGCGGATTTCGGTCGGCCAATCGATCAGCTCAAAAACCCTTTCCGCAGAGGCGGCGGCCTGTTGGAAGTAAAGGTGCATCCTGGAGAGCTTTCTAACTGGCTCGTAGAGGCGAAAAAGGGCCGCCACAAAAACGACGAAGGCTCCCACCGTAAAGCCACGATTAATCTGGTAATTGGCATAAAGAAGAAAGGGTACGAAGGCAACATATCCGATAAACTCAATCAGCGGCGAGGTCAGGGCGCTGATGCGGGCGACTCGTAAATTCGTGCCAACCAGCTTTTCTACCAGGCGACGAAAGCGTGTCTTTTCGTACTCCTCCATGCAGAATGCTTTGACGATCTTCTGTCCCGAAATGGTTTCCTGCAAGGCATGCGAAATCTCCGAAAGACTCTCCTGGCTTCGAAGACTCACCTTGCGCATGCGCCTGCCCAGATTAACGGTAATAAACAGGACAAATGGGCCGATCAAGAAGGATAAAAGGGCAAGCTTCCAATCGATGTAAAAGACAATCCCCAGGAAAAAGAGGAGGAGAATATTCTGTCGAATGAAATCGGTGAGCGTTTTACTGACCGTCTCCTGCAACCGTTCCGTATCGGTAATTACCCGTGCCATCAATTTTCCGGTCGGGTGCTGAGAAAAAAACGCCAGCGACTGCTGAAGAAGACGACCGTAGAGTCGTTTTCGAAGTTCAGCGACTACTTGCTGGCCGGTGTAGCTCATTGAATATTCAGCGAGATAAAGGAACAGACCTTTGAAGAACGCAAAGATCACCAGGAAGACAGCAATTCTCAGGAAGCGATTCTCCCCTGTTAAAAGGAGGAAATTCTGCACGAAGCTAAACTTACTCGAGGTAACCTGGGCAGCTCCGCCGGGAGCGAGATCATTGAAAATCGGCTCCAACAGCACGACGACGGCGGCGTCGAGAAGACCACTCAGAACAAGTAGAAACAGAGCCAGGGCAAGAAGAGGCGAATAAGGCAGTACAAATTGCAAAACCCGCTTCAATGGATTCATTCAGTTACTTTCCTGGTCGATCATTCGAAGCAGCGGAAGCGCCTCATGGAGTGAATTAATGTGGACGACAATGCCTCTCGGAGCTACTATAGCCGCTTTTCTCTTTTTTCTGGGGACAATTAGTCATCTATTCCTGAGCATCCCATCTGAGAAGCTTGGGCGTAAGCGTCTGTCAACAAAGTATTTCGATCTCTGCGCCATCTGTTCTTCAGCGATTCTGCCAAAAAAAGAACAATTTGAACAATTTTTAAACTTTCTTCCAGCGTTTGCGTCTATTATTATAAGTACAACACTACAGACCTCCCCTGATCGGTAGTGTGAACAGCAGGGCTTCCATTCTGGAAGCCCTGCTCCTTTTTTGGCATTCTTGTCATCGAATTTGCATCTTCCGTGTTGGAGGCAGGTAATTACCCGTACTTCTATTTTGTACCCGGCTGAAGCCCTGCTCCTTCCCTCACTTTGTGCTATAACAGCAACCGATGATTCGAACGATTGAATGGACGGATGAAGGCGTCGTAATGATCGACCAACGTCTCCTTCCGGACCAGGAAGTGTATAACACATACCGCACCGTCGACGAGATAGCGGATGCCATCGTGAACATGGTCATTCGAGGCGCACCGGCGATCGGAGTAGCCGCAGCCATGGGTGTTGCACTGGGCGTCTCCCGGTTGGCTGAGAACGACGACGTCACTACGGAATTCGAAAAGATCTGTTCGACGGTCGAAAAGACACGGCCTACGGCCCGCAATTTATTCTGGGCAATCGAACGCATGCGCAAGGTCTTTGAACGCCATAAGGATCGGCCTCTCGAAGAAATCCAGGATCGTCTGAAAAGAGAAGCGCTCACGATGCATGCCGAGGATATCGAGATCAATCGCAGAATCGGTATGCACGGTCAGGAATTGCTGGATTCCAACACCATTGTATTGACCCATTGCAATGCCGGTGCCCTGGCAACCGCCGGATATGGAACGGCGCTGGGTGTTGTTCGTGCAGCGGTTGAGACCGGCAAAGCAATTCAGGTCTTCGCCGATGAGACGCGCCCCTTTCTTCAAGGGTCTCGCCTGACCGCCTGGGAAATGTGGAAAGAAAACATCCCCTGCACATTGATTACGGACAATATGTCGGGCTACTTCATGAGCCGCGGTCAAATCAACGCTGTCGTCGTAGGTGCTGATCGGATTGCTCGGAATGGCGATGTTGCAAACAAAATAGGCACCTATTCAGTCGCTGTTCTGGCACGAGAACACAATATTCCCTTTTATGTCGCCGCTCCCCTATCGACCATTGACATGCAGACCGCCAGTGGCGCAGAGATCCCAATCGAAGAACGAGACCGGAGTGAGATCACTCAAATGAATGGGAGATCTCTGGCACCAGCTGCTGTTAAAGTCGCTAATCCTGCTTTCGACATTACCCCCGCCCGGCTGGTGACGGCCATCATCACAGAAGAAGGAATTGCCCGCCCACCCTATCAGGAGTCACTGGCAGAGCTTTTCAGGAAGACGTCCTAAAGGTCCAATGTTGGTTCTGGGAATTGAATCGAGTTGTGACGAGACGGCCGCTGCTCTGGTGGAGGATGGTCGGCGAATCCTGTCCAGTGTCGTCGCTTCACAGGTCAAGATTCACTCCTCTTTCGGAGGCGTGGTACCTGAGCTAGCCAGCCGCGAACACATCGACAATATCGTTATCGTCGTCGACCAGTGTCTGACGGAAGCCTCGAAGAAGTGGTCGGATCTCGATGCGATTGCCGTGACCCGTGGTCCCGGATTGGTGGGAGCTCTGCTGGT
>DATGOF010000230.1:0-9951 GCA_035306285.1 Acidobacteriota bacterium
GGAATTGATGCAGCCTCCTTATCAGCCCGGAATCGTTCAAGAGATCGGCGTCGTCGACACTGAATTTGGACGCGTCGGCATCCTTATCTGTGCCGATACTTTTCGGGACGAGATTCGGAGTCGAATGGCAGAGCTGAAACCTGACTGGTTGTATATTCCGTTCGGCTGGGCGGCTCCTAAGGAGCAATGGCCCGCGCACGGCTTTCATTTGATTCAAACGATACAGCGAACGGCCTATGAAACTGGCGCAGCAGCCTTGGGCCCTAACCTGGTGGGTCAGATTGAACATGGACCCTGGAAGGGCCAGACATTCGAAGGTTTAAGTGTCGCAACCGATCAAAGAGGCCATCTATTAGCTCAAGCGGCCTGGAATCGAGAAGAGTTGACAGTCGTAACCCTCTCGCTTCCAGGCGGCTAGATTCAGGGTGTCTGATATGCCACCCACGATGGTGGCACAGCAACTGCTATCGCACCCTGTCCTTCACCTCGGATTTGAACCCCCCAATGGGTTGCGCTGGAGGCCTCTAATCACGAGGTGCATTTCTCAGGTGATACTTCGGTGTGTAACGGCGCACCTTAATGTTGCGGAATTCGGCCGGTACCCCTTCTGATTGGAGACAAATGTAACCGACGCGAGGATCGGCGTCCGAGGCGAGTCCAACCAACTTGCCATTGAGCACCGTGGCCACCCTCCCCTCCTCGGAATAAACCTCGTAGGTATTCCACTGACCGGGTGGATTGGCTGCCTCATGGATCATTTCACCACCGTTAAGGGTGGCTCCGAGGATAGGGAAGATCCGTCCCATATGAGACTGGTAAAGCTGGCATTCGATGCCCCGGGGCCAGACGGCATCTCTTTGGACGTGAATCAGAACACCACTGTTGCCCGATTCTGGAAATCGGACCTCAACATGAAAAACAAAATTGTCATAGACATCGTTGGTGCGGATGTATCCATTAGGCGTCCCGGTCGTCTTGATCATTCCATCTTCGACATAAAAGGTCGTCTGTTGGTCGTGCTCGTCCTCCTGGTAGCGCTTATGAGAACCATCACTCGTTCGCAGCACCGGCACCCAGCCCGAGAGATCCTTCCCATTGAAAAGGTTCGTCCATCCTTCCTCATACTTGACGGCCGGATCCCGGTAGTCGGAAATCCGCTGACTTGAAACGGTCAGCTGGATCCCCAGGGTGACGAGAGCTGCCAGCAGAATCATTCTGGCTACACTAACAAAACTGTCGAACATTCTTATCCTCCCAAATTCGTCGTTTGAATTAACAGCCGGTGGCGAAGCCCTCATGGACCGCGTTGCGAGCGCGTAGTTGTCATGCAAAGCGTCCCCGAAACAGGCGGTGCCGCAGCATCGCTCAAGGAGGCACTAGACAGTCCAGGGGCGCTGCAGCCCAGACGGTCAACGCTGCCGCACTCCCATGGCGGCGGAGTTTTGTGTCCGCTGCACGCCATCCATCATCGTCGACCATACCACCTTATCGACTCCTCCTCATGCTTTGCCGACATGCGTGGGTTCCAGTCGGGCCAACCACGACAACTTTCACCGGGTTGTCAGGCGTCGGCAAGCATATAACGGTTTGCCCTGGCAGGAAAGGCACTCTTTGGGCTGGATGTTTACGCGGTCTTTTGGCACGATTCTTTTCACTGGAGGCATCCTCCAGGTAGTCATCCTGGACGGAAAGCTTCGAATTTCCAGGGAGGAATCGTGTGCTTTAGAGGGAAAACTCTGGCTCTGTTGCTTTCAATCTTCTTCTCAATGGCCTCGCCGACCGGACAGAATGCAGAGAGGCCTCGCTTCGCAAGCGAAGAAGAGGCGCGTTCGGCGATGGTACAGCTCCTAAAAATACCTTATGAGGTTCCTGAGGTATCACCCTTCATCGTCAACCGCTGGCAGGAAGAGAACCTGATCATCGAAGATATTCGCTGGAAGTCTTTGGACAATCAGGAAGTTCCGGCATACCTCGTACGTCCGGCAGAGATTACAGCTCCCTTACCGGCCGTCGTGTGTCTGCATGGGAGCAGCGGTAGCCGCGAATCGATGATCACCCGCTATTTCGGTAAAGGGTCGTGGACTCGATTTGGCCGGGATGAGCCACATCAAAGGCTGCTGGGTTGGGCGAGAGAGCTGGCTCGAAGAGGCTACATCGCACTCGCGGTCACACAGAGGGGACTGGACAGACGGCTTCCTGATACGAGCTCTCAATCCAAAGAGCTGCTCCTTTACGGCCGGAACCTGATGGGGGCTCTGATCTACGAGATCCGCCAGGCAATCACCGTGCTGACGCACCGGGAGGAGGTGGATAGCGATCGAATTGGAGCCACCGGAATGTCCTTTGGCGGGATCACGACCTTTTACTCCTGGATTGCCGATCCCAGGATCAAAGCTGCCGCTCCGATCTGCGGTGGAGTAGGGTCGCTGGAAGTATTCCTGGAAAAAGGTAGCCGTGCGTACCACGGGGTTTACTGGTGGGTCCCGGGGATCCTTGAACGGGGCGACCATGGTGATTTCGCGGCTGCCATGGCGCCTCGGCCCTTTATGATTTGGGCACCGCTCGATGATATCGGTATGCCACGTGAGGGAGTGGATCATTTTCTCCAATCGGTGGAGCCCGCCTATTCGCAGAGAGGTGCATCCGGCCAGCTGGTGGTGCACAGACCACCCGGTGAACACGAGTTCACGGAAGCCGCTTTCGAAGCCCTAACCGATTTCTTTGATACTTACCTTAGGGGTGACGAGTGACAAGCCTGAAGAACCGCTGGGCGTCCGTCGATCGGAAGTGTACTGCTTACTAAGTCTCAGATGGAGATTGGGCCGGCTTTTTTGGAGATTAGACCGTCAAGTTTGCTTCGGGTCGAACCGGCGACGCTGTTCACGGAGACCGGACTTCAACGGCCACCTCATCCCTGATTCGATCTCCGGGGTGGAGTATCACTTGATCCCCTTCCTTGAGACCGGCTAGTATTTGGGCTTCTATTCCATTCTGCTGTCCGATCTCGACGTCGCGCATGATGGCCTTTCCATCCACTACAAGATAGGTAGCCCACCCCTCGCCACTTCTGAACAATGCCCCCACCGGTACCTTTAACACTTCGGGATTTTCCCACACCACAATCGCTGCCTCGACACGGTACCCATCGCCCAGCCCTGGCCGCTCATCGGGAGGGACGAGCAGATCGACTCGTACGTTCACTCTTTGCTCCTCCACGCCCAGCGCCGAAATCTTGGTGAAGCCGGAAGGATCAACCAGCCGTACTCGCCCGGGAAGAGCTTTCGTACCGCCCCAGCCTTCGAGATAGACATGTTTACCGGGACTGATTCGAACCGCATCTGAGGAAAGAACGTCGACGACCACTTCCAGAGAACGCGGATCACCAATCTCGACGAGAGGCGTGCCGGGGCCGACGACACGCTCACTTTCTTCAAATTTTTTAAAGACGACGCCATCCACGGGTGCTCTTATGAGAAGTGATTCTGGAGATTCATCCTGACCGAGCTGGCGGAGTGCTGCCTGGGCCAATTCAAGGTTGTAACGTGCGACTTCGACCGAGGACTGTCGGGCTCTCAGTTCCTCTTCGAGCGTTTCCACTTGCAGGCGTGCCTGATCGAGTTGCTGGCGAGTGGCGAAATTTCGTTCTGCAAGGGTGGCAATCCGCTCCAGTTCAGTCCTTGCCAGATCGAGAGATCTCTGAGTTTGATCACGTTGAGATTCCGCGACTTTGATTTCCGCCCGAGCGGCACTGACCCGTGCCTGCGCTTCCGCTCGACTGCGAGGATCGAGCAGCGTCGAATAGCTGGGTTGGATGATGGCCAAAACGGTTTCACCGGCTGCCACAGGATCTCCGACTTCGAGTTGAATTCGCTGAAGGCGGCCTTGGACCGGAGCTGAAATCGTATATCGATTCCGAACTCTGGTCTGTCCGTCCTCATTGACCGTCACCTGAAGTGGACCAACTTCAGCGTAGGCTACGTCAACCGGCACGGGATCGGGCAAAAGGGCGTAAATGATCGCCAGAGCCACCCCGGCAACAACGATCAACAGCAGCAGTCGGCGCATCCAGTTTCGCAAGTTCTACTCCCTCGTTTTCAACACTCCCACCAAGTCGAGATGATCCAGTCTGTGACGCACTATGAAAGCAGACACAGCGGAAGCGATGACGACGACAACCGCTGCGAAGAGATAGGTGTCGTTATTGATGATCAAGGGTATGCGGTAAAGCTCAGTGTCCAGGGTCCGGGTCAGTCCGGCAGCCATAAGATAGCCCAACAGGCAGCCAATCGGCAGTGCTAAGAAGGTCAGGGCACCCAGCTCTCCAAGCAGGATTGCTGAGATCTCTGCCCTTGTGAATCCCAGTACCCTCAGACTAGCCAGGTCTCGACTTCGCTCTGAAAGGATGATGCGGGCATTGTTATAGACCACGCCGACAGCGATGACGCCGGCAAAAAGGATGTTGAAGAAGGTGAAGATGTAAATCGTTTCGGCAAGGGTCTCCCGGAAACTCTGGACCGCGTTCCGGGTCAAAGATACCGTGGCAACTGACGGTGTCCTCTTTAGTCGCTCGTAAAGAGCGGCTTCATGGAAAGGGTCGGCTAAAATGAAGACCCCCGATATGACCGGGCCCTCTTGAATCAGACGATTCAAGGCGTCGGTTTGCATATACGCGGAGAGCCCCAGGAACTCTTCAGCAAGCTGTACAACCGTAACTCGGTAAGTTTTGCGTTCGCCTTCTAGCAATTCGAGAATCACTCGCTCGCCAATGCCAACATCCAGGAGTTCCGCCAGCTTTCTCGACAGAGTGAGGCCCTCCTTGCTCAGGACCACTGGTTTCCCGTCTGCTTCGATTGGGCGATGCAGATCTGATTGAGAGGTCAATCCCTGGATGGCGAGCCGTCTGGATCTATTGCGATAGACAATGCGAGTGGCGACCGAGCGAAATGGCTCCACACGGAGGACTCCCGGCAGTTTTTCGATTTCATACAAGGCGTCTCTAGAGCGAGGTTCAACAAAAGTGACTGTAATGTCTTCCCGCTGGGCATAGTTGAACTGAAAACCAATTAAGAATTCTATGGCATCGAGCGAAAAGCTTCCAACGATCAGTACGGCTACCGCAAATGAAATTCCAAAGCAGGAAAGGATGGTCTTGGCAGGCCGTCTTTCCCAGCCCCTGAGAATCATTCTCGGGGTCATCGAGAGCACTCGTTCGAGTCCCAATCGTTCGATGAAAGTCTTTCTGTACACCCCGGGTGGAGCGGGCCGCATGGCCACAGCAGGAGAAAGGCGCGCCGCCCCCCGCACAGATCCGAGAGCGCCGATTGCAGCGGCCGACAGGCTGATCAGAAAGGCACCTACAGCCACCGGGAAACTGAAACGGTAAACAAGCAAGGGAAGTCGGAAGAACTCGGTATAAAGCTGGGTCATCTGAAGTCCGAACCAGGATCCAGCCAGCGTTCCGAGGATAGTTCCGGCAGCTACGATGATTGCTACCAACTTGAGATAGTGGATCACGATCTGGGAATTGCTGTAGCCAAACGCTTTGAGAGCGCCGATTTGTTCTCTCTGTATACCTATGATTCGAGCCAGCACCACGTTCAGCAGAAACGCCGCCACGGCAAGAAATATCGCTGGTAGAAGCAATCCCATGGTTTGCAACTGATTAAACTCATTGGAAAGATAGAAATGCGATACTTGATTCGCTCGTTCTATTGCGCCGGTGCTTCCATAGGGTTCGAGGATGCGGTCGAGCTGATCGATTATCTCCGGTAAACGGCCCCCGGGCATCACGGAAAGCGTTACATCGTTAAAGGCTCCTTCCATATTAAAAGCGGCAGCCAGAGCTTTCTCTCCCATCCAGAAGACTCCAAAGTGGCGATCATCCGGAAAGAGTTCGCCGCCCCGGAGAGAATAGACATACTCCGGCGAAAGTGCGATTCCCACGATCCGCAATTCTTTTAACCGTCCATTCAGGATGGCGGAGATCTGATCTCCTACATCGAGATTCTGTGCTTCGGCAAATGCTTCACTGATCAGCACCTCATCCGATCGACCAGGTTCGATATAACGGCCTCGCCTAATGTGAAGGTCATTCAGTCGGGGCGGCGAGGACTCCGGAACGGAGATCAGCCGACCAATCGCCGGTTCGGCCATTTTGGGTATATCGAGAGTGACATCCATCACCACTCGAAGCTGAACTGCAGTCACTCCAGGAATCTCGGCGATCCTTTCACCAAGAGAGACGGGTGCTCGTTTGACTCCCGAGAAGATATCCGCAAAGCGATACCGTGCGTAGTAGATTTCCTGAGCCTGTTGCAGGGAGCTCATCGTGCTCAGTGACATGACAAACAAGGCAATTCCGGCCCCAATGATGAGTGCGATGGCAAGGGCCTGCCCCTTCGTTTCAAAAAGATCTCTCAAGAGCTTGCGATCCAGAACAGCCATTGCCGTAGTCACCAGGACAGTTGGGAAGGAGCTACTCGTTCGGGGTTGACTCGGATTTCACTTATCTGACCGTCAGACAACGTGATTACCCTATCGGCCATGGCAGCGATTCCCGCATTATGGGTGATCACAACAGTCGTGGTCCCCAGGGTCCGATTAATGCGCTCGATAGCCTCCAAAACCACAATCCCTGTCTTAGAATCCAACGCTCCTGTGGGCTCGTCACAGAGGAGAACAGCGGGCCGCTTCGCAATCGCACGTGCAACAGCCACTCTTTGCTGTTCGCCGCCGGAAAGCTGGGCAGGAAAGTGGTCGAGACGATGGCCGAGTTGTACCAGTTCGAGTGCCTCCTCTGGGTCCATAGGGTTGTTGGCGATCTCAGTGACCAGTGCCACGTTCTCCCTCGCAGTGAGGCTCGGAATCAGGTTGTAGAACTGGAACACGAATCCCACATGCTCTCGACGAAAGCGAGTCAGCGTACGCTCACTCGCTTCTGAGAGCAACTGGTCCCGGTAGTACACCACTCCGGTCGTTGGCAGGTCCAGTCCTCCGAGGATGTTCACCAGAGTCGATTTGCCGCTTCCGGAAGGACCGAGCAGTACAATTAACTCACCTTCCCGGATGTCCAGCGAGACATCACGAAGAGCAATCACTTCGACCTCGCCCATTCGGTAAACTTTCCCGAGATTCCGAATCGAAAAGACCGGGGGGCGAGCGCCGTTTTGTTGTTCGCTTCCGATCGGATGGGTGGCATCGTTAGCGCGCATCTATAGAAGAATTAAACCATGACCTACTGTAACTTGAGGGACCGCTGTTGTTCTCCGGCATTTCCGGAAGAAAGGATGGGTCCTCATTTCCTGTGATCAGACTCACCTTTTAATGGTTTTCTTCACCTGATAATTGGAAATTGAAATGAATGTGTTTGGGGTGAATTTTGTCTGGGAACCCTGGTTGTTGGAGAGGAATAGTCGGGACACTCCCCTCGCGCCCACACGTCCCCTTCCAAACCGGGGAGCAGATCAGATCGATGACGGCCGGCATGAGCAGGTAGAGAGCCAGGACGCTTTCTCTCTGCGGAAGCCTGTCCAGCCCTCGGATCTTTTAATGCCCGGTCCACCGCCCGGATTCCGATCTTCGCAGGCGAGGCCCGATCCAGAGCGCTTCGAGAAGGTATTCGAGCACCTCGAAGCCTTGATGAAAAACATTGACCGAAAGATGCGCACCTTCCTGAAGCAGAGTGAAATTCAAGCGCAGTTGAGGCAAGAACTGCTCGAGATGGTGTCCGGCTTCCGGGGCGATGTGTTGCAGCAGGCACGGCTCCTTCAAGAGATCAATGCGGAAGCGACGAGCCATTGGAGGGGTCACTTCCAGGACATGGTGGACCGTTTCCTGGGCTCATTCAAAGACACCTTCCGCCTCCAGCTAAGGAATGGTCCCCATCCCGCGGCTGAAGTCGTCACACAGAAATTGGCTCCCACCAGAATCAAAATCAGTCCTCCACCCGAGCAAGCATCTACATTGCAGGTTTTTCTCGACGACATCTCAGAACAGTTTTCCAAAAGTCACCGCATGCTGGAGCGCCTTCTCAATCCGGCGACTCTTCCTGACCTCGAGGACGCGGCGATTCCCCTTACCAGAAACCGGTTTTTGTCTGTCTACAATCGAATGCAAAGTGAAGTCGCCGTCATGGGAGAAAGTCAGACGGCGCGAATAGACGTGACAATTTGACGGTTCGTGATAGAACGGTAGCGTGAAAAGTAATGAGGACGAACTGTCTCCCGTCGAGAATCCGTACTCTCGTCTCAATTACAGGCGCATGGTCGCATGGCCCAAGCGTTTAGAAAGAGAGGCTCCTCTTCTAAAGGAAGTGCTTTCCCTTTCGTCGCACCCTTCTGTGCTGGATCTTGGTTGCGGAACCGGCGAACACGCCCGCTACTTTGCCGATCAAGGTTGCGAGGTTGTGGGAATTGATCGGTCGATTGCCGTCATTGAGGAAGCCATACGAGAAACCCCGGGAGACAATCCAGGCTTTTTCTCCGGAGACATCCGCCACCTCGACACCATCCTCAATGGAGAGGAATCCTTCGGTGCCGCTTTTTGCCTGGGAAATACCCTGGTTCACCTCACCACCGAAGAGGATGTGATCCGAACCCTTCAGGGTCTCTCAAGATCTCTCCGCTATGACGGACTTTTCCTGCTTCAAGTTTTGAATTACCATCGAATCTTCGAGCAGGGGATTCGCTATCTTCCGTTGAATTTTACTTCTCAGTCCGGCCACGAGATTGTTTTTCTCCGGCTCATGGAGTTGGGTTCAAACGGAAGGGTAGTGTTTTGTCCTACGACTCTCCGTTTCGATCCATCATCCGAATGTCCGGTGGAGGTGATACAGAGTCGACGAGTAGAACTTCGAGGATGGCGTCACGAGGAGCTGAAGAGATTCCTCCTGGAAAATGGATTCGAAATAGTGAATCTTTTCGGAGACATGGAGAAGGGAGAATTCGATCCCGACCAATCGAGCGATCTAATCATTCTCGCTCGAAGAAAAACGACCTCATAATTTGCCCGGCATGTCATCGTTCCGATTGCGTCTGGAATATTTTGGCGGAGGCGAATAAGCTGGAAGGCGTTCGCCCTTTCCTGTTCAGGGCGGGTGACTGGAACTAACTGGAAAACCATGAGAGTGATTCTATGAATGCAGACTTTCGAAAGAACAGCCGAACTCTACTCGATGGAACGGATCGAGCTCCTGCGCGATCGTACTTTAAAGCCATCGGTTTCAACGACGACGATCTTCAAAAGCCACTCATTGGTATTGCGCACTGCTGGATCGGAGTGACCCCCTGCAATTACAACCATCGTTTCCTGGCCGAGAAGGTTGCAGAAGGTGTACGTGCGGTCGGAGGTACACCTGTCGAATTCAACACCATAACAGTCACTGACGGGATCGCCATGGGAACCGAGGGAATGAAGGCCTCCCTGGTGAGTCGAGAGGTGATTGCGGATTCGATTGAACTCGTTTGCCGCGGGCACCTCTTTGACGCAGTCGTAGCCATTACCGGATGTGATAAAACCAGTCCTGGAGCGGCCATGGCACTGATCCGTTTGAACATACCCGGTCTCATCCTTTACGGCGGCTCGATTATGCCGGGTGAGTACGAAGGACGACATCTGACCATCCAGGACGTCTTTGAAGCGGTGGGGGCCTACAATGCCGGTCGCATTGATGAAAAAGAGCTGCATGGCATCGAAACGCATGCATGTCCTGGAGCCGGTTCCTGTGGGGGACAATTCACAGCCAATACAATGTCGACGGCCTTTGAGATGTTGGGGCTTTCCCCTATGGACTTCAATGGCGTGCCGGCGGTTGCTCCCGAAAAGGAACGTGTTGCTGTCGAATGTGGCCGTCTGATCATGGACATACTGAAGCGCGATCTGAGACCGCGCGACATTGTGACTCGTGAAGCTTTGCTGAACTCAATCGCAGGGGTTGTAGCCACGGGGGGGTCG
>DATGOF010000231.1:0-2558 GCA_035306285.1 Acidobacteriota bacterium
AAGAACAGAAAAATATAGATCGTTTTAATTTTCGTCGGATACTTCAGCTTTCAACAAGAGAGGGCGGAAGATTTCGTGTCGCGAGGGAGAGCATTGAACATAACGACCTGACCCGCGTACCGTGCGTGGGCACGAGCTTTCTCTAAACCACACAGGAGCGGAGGACACGGAGAAGAGAATTGGCCTGAGGCACGACTTTTATGCCCTAGCGACACGCTGGAACGACGGAAATCGAGTGGCGGTAAACAGGTGACGGCTCTTGGCCAGTAGCATCGCGTGTATGCTCTCGGCAGCTACAGAGATATTGCCCGGTTGTAAAGTCTGTAATTGGGCCTATTCAGCAGCACTCCGTGAGACATCAGACTGACGGTTGAGGTTCTGGAGAAATTCGAGCAGGTCGGCCATCTCCTCAAGACTGATCTCTTCCTCCAAACCCTCAGGCATGGTCGAAACGGAAAGAGCACGCATCCTTTCTATGCGGCTGCGAAGAATCTGGTCCTCCTCACCGGCACGGCGGAGAGTCACTGTCGTGTCGCTCTGGGCGGCAATGACTCCCGTGTAGACCGCTCCATCAGTTGTTTCCACCAGATACCCTTCATAGCCCGGAACAATATTGGCGTTCGGATCGAGAATGTTCGAAAGCAGCTCCATCCGGGACCGATTGGCGACACTTAAGAGATCCGGGCCGACTTCGGTTCCCATCTGCCCTACCCGGTGACACTGGGCACAATTTCGAGAGAAAATCTCGGCTCCTCTCGCCGAGTTTCCTCGGGCTTGAGCGGCCGCTCTGTATGCCTCGACGACCTCCCGGCGGTCACTGTCCACACTCAGCAGCAGCGCTTCCAACTTCTGCCGGGACGCGTCATCCGAAAGACGAACGATCTGACGCCGCCGCGAGGAAGACAGAGTTGAGGGAGGGACCTGTCCCGAAGCAATCGCCTCGACTAAAAAGGGGAAGTTCTCTCTTCGGCGGATAAACACCTGCAGCACCATCTCGCGATGATCTGGCGAGAGTTCCCTCCAGCGCGCTAGTAGCGCCGTTGCGATCTCGTCCGACGGCTGCCGCACCAGAATTCGTAGTGCAGCCGTCTGGACTGCCTCTGGCTCCTGCGGAACGATCAAGCTTTGCAGCTGATCCAGTCCGAACCCGGTGGGGTCCAAGGCAAGAGTACGGATGGAAAAAACCCGGTCTTCCACCCGACGATCGGGATCGAAAGCGGTGGTCAGCGAATCTTCCAGCAATCGCGTAAGTTGAGCCGTCCGTTCCAGACGGAGCTGTTGCCCCACGAGAAGCACCTTTTCTGCAAAGCGGGAATTTTCTTCGCGCAGCACACCCAGCAGCCTTCTCTGCAAAGCAGCGTCTGCCTTGAGTTCGCCCCCGGCGAGCTCAAGCCCCCGAGCCAAGCCTTCGAGTGCGGCTAATCCCCATTCATCCGTCTCGGTCACTCCGGCCTTGACGCAAAACTCGAATACCGATTTTATTTCGGCAAGTTCCTGCCGGGCTCCAATTATCGAACCAATGCGTCGGATGAACGCATTTTTCGAGACAGGTGTAGCCTGGCTAAAGTCGGTATTTGCAACTGTCATCTTAAACCACTGCAGGGGGTTATCGGCGGCAGAGGTGAGAACGGCGATCTGGAACCATGAATCATCCAAATGAGCTGCTGCCAACCGGACCAGGACTGGGAATGAGCGATCGGGAAATTCGCCCAAGGTACAGGCTAACTGGAAGGCGACACGGCCTTCGACTTCCCCTTCCATCGCCAGAAGCTTCTGGCGAACTCGGTCGTCTGAAAGAAAAGCCTCGGAGAGACGAATCGCCTGCTCCTGAATCACGGGACTGGAGTCGGAAAGGGCTGCCAGCACATGATCCGGGCTCAAAGCATTCAGGCCCTCCAGCGTCCAGAGCGCATGGATGCGACCCAGCTCAGAAGGTCCCGCTGTGGCAGTTCGCTCCAGAAGTGGAACCGCGGCCGGGTCACGCTGCTCCACCAGTAGCCTCTGTGCTGTCAAACGAACCCACCCGTTTCGATGCGACAGAGCCTCCACCAGTTCATCCTCACTACGCCCGGCCAGAAGCGTTGGTGTGAAGGGACTCGACGACTCGGGAACAAGTCGGTAGATTCGCCCTCGATCCGCCCCGCCAAAGAAGATGTCTCGGGTAGCGTCGAAATCGACGTCAACAAATTCGGGATGCTCAACTGTATGACGATAGTAGTCGACGATATACAGGGCCCCGTCCGGGCCATTGGTCGTGAACACCGGCTTAAACCAACTATCCCGCGACTTGATAAATTCATTCTCGTCCTCCGTTCGGACTGCCGTAAAGGTGGAGCCTCTGGGAATCAAGCGATCAGCATGGATCATGCTGTGAACCGGTTCACAGACCAGATAGACCTGATCGTAGGGATCCGGGAAAAGGCCTCCGGTGTAAATAGTTTGACCACACGCGGAAGTAAAATGTCCAAGCTCATCACCATGGAGCGGAATCTCGCTCATCGAAATTGCGGGATAGATCGTACCGGCATCGCCATGATCCGAGACTGATTCCATAGTCG
>DATGOF010000232.1:0-4364 GCA_035306285.1 Acidobacteriota bacterium
GCACCCAGCTTTTCACTGTGATGTCCGATATAGGCCACTATATACCCTCGGCCATCCAGCATAATCCCGGTCAGTTCACTGACCTCCAACACCTGAGCCTCAGAAATCAAACGCCCGTCGTGCAGCAGACCTGACGTCTGGCGTTTGAGCACGACTCGCACCAGCGAATCGCGAACAAAGGCTTCAGACGCGGTCGTGAGCCCCATCGACAGGTAAAGGACGGCAAACGCCGGTACCAGACACCTGTTAATGACTGACGTTTGTAATGTACGACTCTTCATGGAGATTACTGTGTTTGATCCGAATGACGGAGGGTAGGCGCAATATATACCCGCCCTCCGGACTACTGTCGACCTCGACTTCAAGGAAGGTGGTTTCCCCCTCCAATTCGTCATTCAATTGAACCTCTGCACTCGCTGAAGAAGCTGGAGCCCAATCCGGTTCGGTCTTATCCCCTCCATACCAGTAGAAGCTACCGGCTGCAATAACTCCCAGGATGAGGATGATCGGTGTAACGAATTTCTTCGCGCCTCTACTCTGAGACAGACGATAGAAGACTTGATTTTGAAACTCAGGTGGAACCGGCTCCTCATTTTGCAGGTCGGCGGTCATTTCAGCGAGTGTCTTTAAATCATCGCAGAACTTCGAACACTCATGACATTCCTTCAGATGACGCATTACCTCTTCATCCCACTCCCAGGAGAGGCTTTCCGCCAACAATTCATGAATTTGCTCGCAGTTCATAACAGATCCGACAACTTTTCTCGCAAAAGTAACTTGGCTCGATGTATCCGGGACTTAGCTGTTCCCAGCGATATATTCAAGACCTGCGCTGTTTCCTCATATGAGAGATCCTGAACTTCTTTAAGGATGAATGCCAATCGGTACTTTTCTGGAAGCGAATCGATGGCAGTCTTGAGCTTAAGGCGCTGCTGTTTGGCGTCGTACGTAAGATCGGGTGACTGGCGACGGTCGGGGAGAGGCATCGGTCTCTCATCGCGGGAAAACAGCTCCATGATGTTGTACAGGAAGAATCTGCCCTTGCGCTGGCGTCGCCGCAGTTCATCAATTGCAAGGTTCGTCGCGATCCGGTACAGCCAGGTAGAGAACTGGTATTTTCCCTGATAACGGTGTGCATTCCTGAACACTCGGATAAATGTTTCCTGACAGAGTTCGACCGATCGATCGTAGTCATGGAGAATACCATTGATGTAATTCGCCAGACGGCCCTGATAGCGCGTCATTAGTACCTCGAAGGCCGTTTCGTTGCCTTCCAAGTAGGCACTTACCAGCGCATTGTCTCCGAATTCAGTGACGTTCCTAACTAAAGCCGCCTCTTCCATCCTCTGACTCGTTAAACGAAGGCTTTTGATCTTCGTTCCAAAAGGGGGTGCTTCTATCTTAGCAGGAGGATGCGGGAAATAAACAGACAATCCCGGTAAGCAGGTGGTCAGGGACGCCGGCTTCTTTGAACCATAGAGGCGCTGACGACACAGAGAGGAACGGATTTTCTGAACACGGGGTCCGAAATCGAATGGATGGCTGCCCTTTAGCTCGTTACCCTTTGGCTTCGTACCAGGACTTACCGACTCCGAGATCGACCTCAAGAGGCACCACCAGTTCGGCGACTTCCTCCATCTCTTTGCGCACTAGCGTTCGCATGGCTTCCAACTCATCATCAGACACTTCCAGCACGAGTTCGTCATGGACCTGCATAATCAGCCTGCTCCGAAAGCCCTCCTCTTCGATCCGACGGTGTATCGCCACCATCGCCATCTTGATCAGATCAGCGGCCGTTCCCTGGATCGGCGCGTTTATAGCAGTCCTCTTACCAAACTCGCGCAGGTTCCAATTCTTGCTGCGAATCTCGGGAATGGGACGACGCCTTCCCATCATCGTGGTGACGTAGCCCTGCCTTTCTACAACCGCTAGCGTCGCATTGATCCAATCCCGAACACCACTGTACCGTTTGAAGTACTCATCAATGAACTGCTGCGCTTCGTGACGATCGATCTTCAAACTCTTGCTGAGCCCAAAAGCACTGAGCCCGTACATAATCCCGAAATTGATGACCTTGGCCCGGCGCCGGGTCTCCTCCCGAGAGAGGCCACTCTTGTCTCCGAAAACTTCTCGGGCCGTTCTTTCGTGAATGTCCTCCCCCTTCTGGAAAGCTTCAACAAGAACTGGATCCCTGGAAAGGTGAGCCATGACTCGGAGCTCAATCTGAGAATAATCAGCCGCCAGAATAGAAAAGCCAGGCTCGGCAACAAAGGCGCGCCTGATACTCCGGCCCAGCTCGCTGCGAATGGGAATGTTCTGCAGATTGGGATTACTCGATGAAAGCCGGCCAGTCGAGGCTACCATTTGATTATAAGTGGTGTGGATTCTGCCGGTAGCTGGATCGACCAGGCGGGGTAGCGCGTCCAGGTAGGTATTCTTTAGCTTGACCAATTCCCTATAATCAAGAATCAGCTGCGCTATTTCATAGGAAAACGCCAGATCTTCCAGCACCTCGACGCCAGTCGCATAATGGCCTGCCTTGCCCGTCTTCCGACTGGTAGGCAAGTTCAGTTTTTCAAATAGAACAAAGGAAAGCTGACGAGGCGAATTTATGTTGAACTCCTCGCCTGCTATCGAAAAGATCCGTCTCTCCAGAGCCGCAATATGGGAGTCCAGCTCGAGCGACATCTTCTCGAGCTGCTCCGTATCCACACGAACTCCGCAGCGCTCCATGTCTGCCAGGACAGTCACGAGAGGAATCTCGATGGTCCGGAGTAGATCCGATAACTGCTGCTCCTTAATCTTCGGAGCCAGTGTATTCAGCAGCCTCGCGGTGAGCCAGACGTCTTCCACGACGCGATGTCCCGAAGCCTCAGCGAATAGCGATTGTTGGTCCTTCTCGTGCCTGTACTTGTGATGGAGGTACTCAAGGCCGATTTGAGCCAGCGAGAAGTTATTCTGGTTTGGGGATAGCAGGTAAGCCATTAGCATCGTGTCATTCAGGGAATCCGGCAATTTCCACTGATGGCCACGCGCAAATGCCACCAGTGGCTTCAAGCCGTGGATTACCAGTTCGCCGGCCATCCCCAGCAGCTTTGCCGTTCTTGCAGCGGACTCTTTAATGAATTCTCCCGAAAGCAGCCACGCCTCGCGAGGATCACGTAAAATAGCCAGCCAGGCAGGGTCTTCACTAAGATACCGATCACCCGGAAATTCTATGGCCACGAAGATCTCCTCTCCCTTAATCGCCTCTTCGAGGGCCTCCAGAGAGGAGTTGTCCTCGACAAACCGAGTCTCTGGGACTTCGTCTTCTTTCGCATCCGGAAGAAACTCTTCCAGCATGCTGGTGAAGTCTAATTCGATCAACAGTTCTCTGACCTTCTCCCGGTCAGGTGGACAGTGTTTCAGGTTTTCCAGATCCAGCTCAATTGGCAAGTCCCGGTGGATTCGCAACAGCTCCCGGCTCTTTCGGATTTGTTCCGCGTACTGCTGAAGACTTTCTCGGTAAGACTTACGAGAGACTTCATCACTGCGCTCGAGCAGAGCGTCCAGATCCCCGTACTCCTGGATCAGTTTGCTGGCTCCCTTAATCCCAATTCCTGGCGCCCCGGGGATATTGTCTGAGCTATCACCCACCAGGCTGAGCACATCGACAACCTGCTCGGGGCGAACTCCCATCTTTTTAAGGACGGCCTCACTGTCGTAGTGAATACCGCTCCGGGTATCCAGTACCGTGACCCGCCGATTGACAAGCTGGAACATATCCTTGTCGATGGTCACAATGACGACATCAAGACCCTGCTCCACCGCCTGCCGACTCAGAGTGCCGATCACGTCGTCAGCCTCATACCTTTCATGGCTGAGTACTGGAATCCTGAACGCCTCACACAGCCTCAATATGTAAGGTATTTGCTGGGAAAGGTCGTCCGGCATCGGCTTTCGAGTCGCCTTGTAGTCCTCGTAAGCGTCATGACGGACAGTGGGGCCGCCTAAATCGATTGCTACGCCGAGATAGTCCGGATTCTCCTCCTGAATAAGTTTCCGGAGCATCGTCGTAAAGCCGAAAACGGCATTAGTGGGAAGTCCTGCTCTGTTGGTGAGCCCTCTGATGGCATGGTAGGCTCGGTAGATGTGGGACATTCCGTCCACCAGGTATAAGCTCGGCACGGAGGTATCTTAGCATAGCCCTCCCGTTGCATCCTTCAACCAGAGAAACGCGGAGGACACTAAGGAAAATTCAATCCAACCACTTGATTCTCGATGAATCACACAGGTAGCAGTAACAGCTCATTCTGAGGTGGAGTAGTCACCTCTGGGCCCGCAGGAGTGATCAGTACGTTGATTTCGTTCCTGACTCCAAAATC
>DATGOF010000233.1:0-4839 GCA_035306285.1 Acidobacteriota bacterium
AGGACACAGAGGGGTCGGCTCTAGACAGAGGCACATTGGGAGGAGTCGAACTGCTGACCACCGAGATTCGGATCTGGCCCGGCTGAAGTTCGGCCTCGCCCAGAAGGGGGCTGAAGACCTCGTGCACCTTCTCGACGATCACCCGCGCTTCAAATGGCGAGCAAGCCTTGAATCATCTCCTGCATGAACTGCTGGTTGAGATTTTTTGCATTGATCCGGTCGGAGCGCCCTGGCGAGGTGTTGCCAATCATGATCCCCCTCGATTCTGGCCCATCCATCACTCCGTGATGTGAGTGCGACAGAGCCGGTAAGTCAGTCATCGACTTTAGAAAGGCGTTCTTGGTTCGCCCTGCGGGCTCTCTTTCGAACGCCTTTCTCCTCAGGCTAGAACCGATCTTAGAAAACTCATCGCTCAATCGCCAGATGGCGCAATAATAAGGACAGAATAATTTCATTCCTTGGATAGGTTAGAGGAATCATCCTGTAGCTTTAGCACAGGATAATCCCTCCGCACCGGCATTCCTGGGATAGCACCTTCGCCGCTACCCCAGACTTTTGAATTACATAGCGCTTTCCGCGCGAATTTCCTCTCTGTCCTCTGTGGTTAAAACCTGTGTGTGTCGGGAATGCACCCTGAAAAATCTGGTCGGGACGGCGAGATTCGAACTCGCGACCCCCTGAACCCCATTCAGGTGCGCTACCAGGCTGCGCCACGTCCCGACTCTCGATGCATTGGACCCTCGATATTTCCTGTCAAGCCTGAGGGGCTGACGCCGAAGGTATGCAGGCAAGTTTAGCACGAGGGCGCGTGCTCTTGAAGGGCGTTGAGCGCAGATTGGACTTTCCTACGCTTGGACTACCTGAACTATGTGGCGAGTACATCCTTTCGAGAATCCCGAAAACCAGAAGCTTGTTAAACGTCCGTGCCTCTGTGGTTTATCCCTTAAACCCTGAGTGCCCTCCGGGCCTCTATGGTTAAACTCCCTGCGACTGCGGAAGCGCCAATCGATTCTCTGTAGCTTTCCAGTATCCTCCCCCCTCGGTGATCAAAAGCCCACAGCCTCACTGCGACGGCGCGGTCAGTCCCGAGAGAACCTGGTAGACTGGCGGATCGTCGTGGCGTCCGCGAAAGATAAAGGGCTGGTATTGATTGCCGGCGCTGTGCATGAAGCCCCAGGAAGCACCATTCTCCACGGACGCCCTGGCCGCCCGGATTGCTTCCTCACCAATCTTGTCGTCCTCGTTGCAGACAATTGGTTTCCCAAAGCGCTTCAATGCATCGATCCGGTCAGGTATCTCCTCGACCGGCGTGTTATTGAAGTGAATCAAAATGAAATCGACCGCTTCGGCGATCCGCTCGTCGATTCGACCATTACCCATTCCGGCCGTCGATACCGCCAGATCGGGGTGGGTCTCCTGGGCCAGGCGGACCAGTTCGACCTGTCCCTCGGGGCTGCGGAGGATTTCGTGGTCGAATCCTGGATGGGCATACTCATTAGCGATCTCGAGAATAACGTGGGTAAAACCCTCCTGACGGATCCAGTGCGCCGTCTCAACTACCGCCCTTCGTATGGCGTCTGCGTCCTCCAGGTGTTGGTCCTGACGCTGGTAGAAATAACCCAAAATAACTCCAACCCCGTGCTCACGACAGGCCTCAATGACCCGGCGCACCCGCTCCAAGTATTCAGGACGCAGACTACCGTCCGAGTTGTAGGCACTGTTCAGTGCCCCCTCGTAACCCGGCATTCCACCCTGTAAATTCAGCGTGAAAGCTCGAACACCGTTGGCTGCATAGTCCCACAGCCATCGGATGAAGCGGTTGGTATTGGCCTCCGGATCGAAATCGGTGCGGCTCCGATCCTCGAAAGTGGAATTGACCATCCTCACATTCATCAGCAGCCCTTCCGCCTGACTCCCCTCGTTGGTGATCCTCCCATCCAGGTACCAGTCCTGGCCGCGAATCTCCAATCGCGTCTTTCGGGGAATGACCGATTCGACAATCAGTCGAGCGGCCTGATTCACCAGAGAATCCGGGTTTCCGGGGCTGTCATCATGATCATGAATGGAAGAGTCGTTCCAGGAGACTACCAGATCCAGACTGGGAATGATCCAGAGCATCCGGCGGCCACCGTGGCCGGAAGCAACGTAGGTATCCGGAGGAGCGTCCACGTAGAGGCGGCGGCCTGTACTATCGAGGCGATTCAACCACCAATTAAACGAGTAACAGCCAGGGCCGATGGTCGTGATGTTCTTACCTCCTCCGAGTGACCGCTGACCCGGAAGCATGGGAGTATCTTTACCGGAAGTCAGCGGCAGATCGCGTGCTATGGGACTCGAAAGTGCCATATCGATCAGTTCCGGCTCCAGGAGCTGTTTGTCCTCCCATCGTCCTCCGCGTAGATAAAGCAGAGCGAAGCGAGCGAAATCCCGGACTGAAACGGCCAAACGTCCGGGTCGGTCTTCGGGTCCGAAGGCCTCAAAGGTATAAGGATCCTGGAAACGAAGCGGTTCAGCGAGACGAGAGCGCAGCACCTCATCACCTCTCTCCTGGAAAACACCGAACATCAGCGAGTCGTAGTACAAAGCCAGAGCATAGTCGTTGTAAGCCCAAGCAGTCCCCGGCGCTTCGATCAGCCCGTAACCGGAGGTTTGAGAGGCCAGGTGACGCCAGGTAATCGGAATAGAGTCCCTCTGGAGCGCTCGCAGACGCGGTTCTACGTTGGAGACCGGGTCATCGACACTCCGGAGACGCCCTTCCTGAACAGCCGTCAATAGCAGATGGCTAATGAGCGGTTTCACCGCTGAGGCGATATCTTCGCTGACAGAAATATCTCCCCACGAGTAAATCAAATACCCAAAGCGGATTACGCATCCGCGCCCGCCCACAAGCCGGCTCAGCTCTTCCAGTTTGTCGGTTCGAAGTCCGACCTGATCAGGGCTCTGTCTCTGCCAGGCCTGGCCCGGAAAGACCTGAGCTACGGTCGCCGGTGCGGCCAGAATGGAACAAAGAAAAAAGACAACGTACTTCCTTAATCCGGTGAGAACCATCTGGCTGCGTATCCTAACATGGTGAGGAATGTTGCGATATTTTAGTGCCTATCATTTGCTTCTAACAGAACACCGGGGAGGTATGGATGAAAAGACTTGCGATCATCTTACTGGCTGGTCTATCAACGTTCGCGTTCACGGGTGTCACCGCTCAAGAAGACGATGAGGAGAAAGCCATCAGAGAGACGATTCAACTCTATTTCAAGGGGGACAGTGATCGAGATGTGAAGTTTCTAAAAGAGGCCTTTCACCCAACAGCAAGGTTACTAACGTCGGACAAAAATGGAAATCTCGCAGCAATGACTCAATCGGAATGGTATGAACTTGTCAATCAGACTCCCGATCGTGAAAAGCCCACGGTCCGAATTCTCAGCATCGATCGTGCCGGCAATGCCGCCATGGCCAAGACGCAATTGATCCGATCTAATGGGACCTTTATAGACTTCTTGTCATTGTTGAAGATCAATAGCGGCTGGATCATCGTCAACAAGATCTATCACTGGCAAGAAAACTGATCCGTTTCCGATCGGATCAACGAGGGCCTCATGCTCGCACAAGGGTAGCAGCCTGGCTGACTGCGGGGTGCCTGCCATCTACACAGTGATCTCTATTCAACCAAGAATCTGCAGGATCGCATCCACTTCCTTCTTGATTTCCAAAATGGCATAACGCTCACTCGCCTTCGCAGCTCCCTGAAAGAGAGGCATCCCGTCTCCCTTACTTCGCTCAAGCAGCTTCTGGTTAGCTCCTGCAATCGTGAACCCCTGATCGTAAAGCAAGTGTTTGATGGTCTCGATCAGCTCGAGATCCTTCTTTCGATAGATTCTCTGGCCCGCTCGGTTCTTGGTTGGCCGCAGTAAAGTGAATTCTGATTCCCAGTAGCGCAATACGTGGGGCTCAACACCGCAGATCTTAGAGACTTCTCCTATCTTGTAAAAAAGCTTCTTACCGGCCCTTGCCATTACCTAAAGATCCAGCAGTCGTGACGGACGAAATGTCACATAGCGGCTTGGCTCTAGTTGAATCCGTTCGCCCGTTTGGGGATTTCGACCCAGCCGCCCTTTTCGTTCAATTACGTTGAATGTCCCGAAGCCGGTTAGTTTGACATTCTCGCCTTCAACGAGGCGCGACTTCATCGAGTTCAATATTAATTCAACGACTTCCTTGGCCTCACGAAACGACATCCCCCCATGGGTTTCATACACAACACGCGCAAGATCCGCCTTAATCATTTGTTCCCCTCTCTTCCATTTGAGTCACCCAAATCGTTGTCGGAAGAAGCGAATTCAAAGCAGCGCTGGATATCGACCTTCCTCGAAAAACGATCTGTGCTTAAGCCTGTTCCGCCCCACGAGTTCTGTTGCCGGAGGCCACTCGGGGCCTCATCTTAAGCAGGCCCTTCTGGACTGTCAAGTCGCCACCTTAGGCTTTCCTTTCCATTTGGAGGAAGGTCGCTGCAGTATCCGTATCGGAGTCGCCGGGAAACCATATCGTTCCCGCAATTGGTTGATCAGAAACCGCACCGTCGAGAAATGCAGTTTTGTGGATCCCCGCAGGAAAAGAACGATGGTGGGCGGCCCCACTGCCACTTGGACAGCATATTTCAAAGGAAATTTACGAGGGCTATCCCGCTGAATCATAGCCGGGCCCACCTCATCCTGCAAGAACTGGTTCAGCTCGGCCGTGGGAATTCGGATCCGGCTTCCCTCAAAGGCACGCCTGGCCTCTTCTAACAACTTGAAAACTCTCTGGCCGCTGAGTGCCGAAACAAAGACGAGCGGAGCATAGTCC
>DATGOF010000234.1:0-6228 GCA_035306285.1 Acidobacteriota bacterium
CCCTGCCAGGGGCGAGCAGTGCGATGGGGAGAGACCAGCACCCATTCTCCATTTAGTGGATTGAATCGGCGGTGCGAGCGTTCCTGAAGATCAAAGCGAGCCACAAGAGCCCCTATTATAACTTTCCGGTCTCTGTGTCTCTGCCGTAAACATCACTGTTCGGCCAGATTGAAATGGACGCGGCGTACTGAGAAGGCATCATCGCCGGAAAAAACCAGGTAGGCGCTTCGGCCATCCGAGCTGATCCATTTGGTCGGAAACGAAGCTGTTTCCCCCGGTCCCACATCCCAGCGCGGAGTGTAGTAAACAGTTCTCCACGGGCCCCATGGGTTGGGAGCTTCATAGATGCCGAACCCGCCCTCATAGCGGGTGTCATTGCCGGGGATGATTTGAACCCACAGGTAGCGTTGCAAACCTGGGTTGTAGGAAACGGCGGAGCGATAGCAGCGGGCCGGATGCTCGAACACCGCTTGGCGCTGGCTTATATCAACCGTCCACCGGGGTTTTCCGGCCGGGTCAAAACCCGCGAAGAACTCATAAGCGGAGCGCTGTCGGAGCTGATCGCGCGGCACCCGTGCCAGAACCATCTGGTCGGCTGGCTTGTAGGCACTGGCCTCGTCAGGCGAGTAGATGTAAACAAAATCGTCT
The DNA here is from genome assembly GCA_035306285.1 of Acidobacteriota bacterium. Taxonomy (GTDB): domain Bacteria; phylum Acidobacteriota; class UBA6911; order RPQK01; family JAPXNP01; genus DATGOF01. Next base: position 649 of record DATGOF010000234.1, read on the forward strand.
CGAGACCCGGAGTAGTTTCGGCCGAAGTTCAAGAATGTTGGATATCCAAACGATTCAGTAAATTTCCAATCCGCCCATCTCCAGGTTTCTCCATGATCTTCAGACCAGCCGAGCTGTGAATGTGCGCCGCCGAAGTTAGCATTTCGCAGCCACAGATAAAGCGTCCCGTCCACCATCAAGATGCCGCTTGCCTTGGGGCCAAAGCGGCCTTCGCCCACCCGCTCGGCTCTTTCCGAGCGCAGGTTGACGCCTTTGATGTCAGGCGGCGCCCCGCTCACCCTTGCCAATCCCAAGCTGAGCTTGATCTCGGTTCCCGGCGCGAATCCATGGCCGTCCCCCCAGGCGGTGTAGAGGTCTCCGTCATCCCCCCATGTCAACGGCCAGTTGTCGCTCCCATGAGCCTGGCGGATGATCGTCCCAGGTTCTCCGAAGCTGGTTGATTCGATGAGGTCGCTCTTTGGATAGGGAGGCTGTGTGAATGCTTCCATGATGGGATTGAAGAGGTAGTTTTCGAGCCCTCCCCAGAAACCTTCTCCCGCTTCCGGATCGTATAAGTTCGAGCCGTTTCGAACGACGAGCAGATCAAGGCTTGGAACCACCAGCAGTACCTGGTTGCCCGCCCCAGCCCCGGCAAACGCGTCCCTGGGTAGTCGGCTCCAGACGCCGTCATGGTTGGTGTACCAGCCGAGGCCGCTGGCAGGTTGCGGATTTCCCTCCGGTCTTGGGGGGTGGGGTGTGCCGGCATATTCGACAACATGCCTGGCCCAGTAGGGATCGATCAACTGCTTTCCTTCCCAAGCCCCCTGATTCATCATCAGACGGCCGAGGCGTGCCACTGCACGTGCGGTAAAGCTGCCACCTCCCCAGTTGGCGACCAGGGAAAGCCCATCGACCGCATAGGTTTCTCCGTAGCCGATCGCCCACTGCTCCTCGTCGATACCCAGTGGCTCCATGATTCGGCGCCTGAGCAAATCGCGGATATCTGTATAGTCGCTACCCTCGTAGCTGGCGGTAACGGTGTAAGCCAGCATCGCCATACCCGGATTGCTGTAGGCGTAGTCAGTGCCCGGGGTGAACAGGACCGGCGCATCATCACGCGCAATTGAGAAAGGGTCGGGAGATCGCTTCCAGAAGGCACCCTTCCAGCCGGGAAGCTCAGAATGCTCCATGCCTTCGATTTCGGCGTCTTCGATTCCAGAGCTGTGAGTGGCCAGATGACGGATGGTGATTTTGGACTTGCGTGGATCACTCTTCCATGACGGGATGTAATAACAGGCAGGGCTGTCGACATGGAGCCTTCCATCAGAAAGGGCAAGAGCGAGCGAGAGACCTCCAACCAGAGCTTTCGCCAGCGAAGCGGTGTAATGGCGCCTTGCAGGACCATGATCGGGGGCGTACCATTCCAGCACAACCTGATCGTTGCGGATCACCAGCAGTTTGGTGGTGCCTCTTTCCTTGAGCACCCTGAGAGCAGAATCCAGGGCTTGTGAAGAGAATCCCTGGGCTTCGGGAGAGCCTTCTTTCCATTGGAAGCCTTGAGCGGTGGTGGCGGCTGTCAAATGGCAGAGGATGAGCAATGAAATGAGACAGCCTCCGACCTTTCTCCGGGCGACCGGTTCGATTGAAGCCATCATAGTGGTGTTGAGTGTGTTTGTGAGCGACGGGCTTGTCAACGGAAAGCTCTCTGCGTTCTGTATGGCTCTGTGGTAAAAGCAAATCATGCGATTGATCAGCCACTTTCCAGTTTACGTACTGACAGCTCTCCTCATCGGGTTATCTCTGACGGCCCAGGATGAGGTCAATTACGACGAGTCGAAAGTTCCCGACTACACACTCCCTGATTCGCTGACCCTGGAAAATGGGCAGAAGGTAACGGATGCTGAAACCTGGAACCGCCGACGCCGCCCCGAGATCCTTACGTTATTTGAAGAGCATGTCTACGGTGGAAACCCGGAGAGGCCGGTCAAGGTAAGATTTGAACACCTTTCGTCCGAGAAGGCGCTCGATGGTAAGGCAATTCGCACCCAGGTCAGGGCACATTGCGTCGGAAATCAGAAGAGTGCCTCCATGGACATTCTGATCTATCGACCCTCCGGCTCCGGTCCTTTTCCCGCCTTTGTTGGATTGAATTTCTGGGGCAATCACACCATCCACTCGGATCCGGGAATCCTATTGTCTGAAAGCTGGATGCGCAGTGGCAAGAACCGGGGAGTCGTCGATCACCGCGCCACCGAGGCCTCAAGAGGGCTTACCGCCGGTCGCTGGCCGGTGGAGCTCATTCTGGAAAATGGCTACGCTCTGGTCACGGTCTATTACGGCGACATCGATCCCGACTACGATGATGGCTTTCAGAATGGTGTTCATCCTCTTTTCTATAAAGAAGGTCAGGATCGCCCGGCTCCTGATGAATGGGGATCGATTGGTGCGTGGGCCTGGGGGCTGAGTCGCGTCATGGATTATCTGGAAACCGATGAGGCGATTGATCACACACGGGTGGCGGTGATGGGGCATTCGCGGCTGGGCAAGACTGCTCTATGGGCGGGTGCTCAGGATACGCGATTTGCGCTCGTGATCTCGAATAATTCCGGATGCGGGGGAGCGGCCCTCAGCCGCCGCCGGTACGGCGAAACAGTGGCGCGAATCAACACCAGTTTTCCTCACTGGTTCTGCGACAATTTTACCCGCTATAACAATAAAGAGAGCGATCTCCCGGTGGACCAGCACATGCTGATGGCGCTGATAGCGCCTCGTCCGGTGTATGTCGCCAGCGCCGTTGAGGATCGGTGGGCCGATCCCAGGGGAGAATTCCTTTCCTTGAAGCATGCGGATCCAGTGTACCGACTATTGGGCACGGACGGTCTGGGTGCGGATGAGATGCCGGCGGTCGACAAGCCTGTCGTCCGTCATAACGGATACCACATTCGTTCGGGCGGACATGATGTCACCCGGTTTGACTGGCAAGCCTATATCGATTTTGCCAATCGGCATCTCCGATGAGTTTCAATTTTCACCGCACAGACGACACATAGGGATGGCCGCCGGAACGTAGCGGGCAAGGATGCCTGTTCTACGTTAAGCACCAATCTTAGCGCCAGCCAGCAGAAACCTGCAAATTCTACTAATTCCAAATATTTGTCACCTTTTTCAAAAAAAGTGCTGAGAATTCAGTGCTTCCTTTCTCTTACGCTTGCTCCATTCAGTTGATAGCGGCGCGGTGCCGCTGTCTTGAAGACTCTTTTTCAACAGGAGGAAGGTTCCATGTTAGGTCTCAAATTGTTTCTCAACCGTCTGGTAAGCGAAGAGAAGGGTGTGACAACGGTGGAGTACGCCATCATGCTGGTTCTAGTCGCTCTCGCGGTTGCAGCATTTGGTTTCGGCATTAGTGATTCCGTAACTGGCGTCTTTGATGACATTATCGCCGAGCTCAACAATAGGCCCTCCTAGTGCGGTCTCAGAGGTGCGGTCCATTCTTGGCCGCACCTCTTCTTTCTTGCTTTGGCGACCGAGTTTGATGAAAGAAACTATGTTCTTCACGTCTCGTCAGTACCGTTTTGAGGCAGGCGTCGTAACGGTCGAAGCCGCCATCATTATGCTGGCTTTCTTCGTTTTCATTCTGGGGATCATGGAAGCAGGGCGTTTTATCGGAATTCAGCAGACATTGACCGACGCGGCTCGGGAAGGGGCCCGGCTGGCCGTCGCGCCGGAGCAGGGAACCTCGAATCTCCCCTCCGAAGCGGCTATCCAGGCGATGGTCCAGGGATTTCTCGACTCGGCCAATATTAGCGGAGCCACGGTAATGGTCGAAAGACCGGTTACAACCCCGTCAGGTGACGTTTATACACGGGTGACCGCCAGTGTGCCTTACCAGGTACTCACGATCTCGATGTTTACCAACCTGGAAGTCACGCTTTCCGGCACCTCATTGATGCGCAATGAAACCAGTCCATAACTTTATAAACATTTCGGGAAGGCGTCAGAAGCAGCGGGGAGCCGTCCTGGTCGAATTCGCTTTCATTTTGCCCTTTCTGACCCTGCTGATTCTCGGGATCGTCGATCTGGGGCTGCTGATTCGAAATTCCCAGATCATTCAGAATGCGGCGCGAGAGACGGCGCGCTACTCCTCGCTTCCCAAGAACTGGCTGGACCCGAGAAATCCGTCAGCCAGTGTTACTGACATCGCTCAAAGAGCCGTGGACTACTGTGCCGAAGAGAACCTGACGATCTCTCTCAGCGATGTCACGGTCGATCAGTCAGAGACGATTGTCGTCGGAGGAGTCACGATCAGGCTCAGCGAAATCATAGTCACGATGAACCACAATTTCATCACCCCGGGAGCGGGGCTGATCTTCGGAGACCCCGTACCGATTACCGGGCGGGCATTGTTTCGGAATCTTTTTTGACAGAGTTGTGACGTCTTCACTCTAGACGTCCGCGGAGGAAGTTACTCATGAACAGGTCCAGGATGCTTTTTCTGGGAGTGTTGGCGCTCCTGCTCAGCGGAGCCATTACACTCGTTATCTACCGTCAGCTCAACCAGCGTCTCCACCCGGTCCAGCCCGGTTCCGACCAGATCGTCGTGGCCGCCGGCCGGCTCCCGCTCGGAACGCGGCTGGAGATGGAGCATTTGCGCACCGCACCCTGGGCGGAAGGGGTGCCTCTCGAGGGGAGCTTTGGACGAGTCGAGGAAGTGATCGGGCGGGGAGTCATCATTCCACTTTCTGCCAATGAACCCGTGCTGGAGCACAAGCTGGCTCCGCGGGAAGCGGGGGCAGGATTGACTTCGGCAATCCCCGATGGCATGCGGGCCGTAGCCGTGAAGGTAAACGATGTCATCGGTGTGGCGGGATTCGTACTGCCCGGCACGCGTGTTGATGTCATCGTCACCGGCTCTCCCGATCAAAGCCACCAGTACGATACGTCGCGAGTCGTTCTCGAAAATGTTCAGGTACTGGCAGCCGACAAGAACGTCGAGACGAATTCGGAAGGCCAGCCCAGAGATGTCCAGGTGATTACGCTGCTGGTCACTCCCACGGATGCTCAGAAACTGGCCCTGGCCTCGGTTGACGGAAGGATTCAGCTGGCACTGCGCAATCCGATGGACCTCGACCTGGAGGATCCGGAGGCGGTTCGCAAGGCGGGACTCTTTGCCCGTTCTACGCCGCCCGCGCCGGCACCGGCTCCCGTTCGCCGAGCGGCACCTCGTAGAGCTCCTGCGCCTCCAGCGGTGGTCGAAGAGGAGCTGGAACCAGAACCAGAGCCGAAGATTTTTCAAGTAGAACTCATTCAAGGTGAAAAGCGCGAGACCTTCCAGTTCCCTGTGCAGGATGGAAACTCCGTTTCTCCCCGATAACGTCAAGGGCAGGTCGATATGAACAGGCAAATTCCAGTTCTTATTCTCTCACTGACTTTTCAGGTGATTCTGGCCGGGGGGGAACCGGCAGCTGAGCTGTCATTCACCGGGCCGGCGGACAGTAATTCTCAGGCCGTGCAGGCCCCTCCGGGGGAAGAGCGCTTGCGGGTGCTGGTCGGCAAGTCGATGGTTTTGAATTCACCCGATCCGCTGAAGCGGATATCGGTCAC
>DATGOF010000235.1:0-6485 GCA_035306285.1 Acidobacteriota bacterium
CAGATACTCAGTGTGGATCCCTATATCGAGGTCTTCAAAAAGATCCGGAACATGGCTGATGAGCTGAGGAGCCAGGGAGCTGAGATCGGATTCATCGACGTAGGCGGCGGCTTTGGTATCCGCTATCAGAATGAGGAACTCCCGGATTGGTCGGCTTATGCTGATTACCTGGAACAGGAAAAAGGAGATTACCGTGTGGTCATGGAACCGGGCCGATATATCGTTGGAAATGCGGGGCTTCTGCTTAGCCGGGTGCTCTATCGTAAGCAGAATCATGGCAAGAATTTCGTGATCGTAGACGGTGCCATGAACGATTTTTCCCGTCCCGTCCTGTACGACGCTTTCCACGAGATATGGTCCGAATTCAAGCGGGAGGAGACAATCAGGGGGGACCTGGTGGGCCCGGTGTGCGAAACGGGAGATTTCTTCGCCCGAGACCGCGATCTACCAGCCGCCCAGGCAGGCGATTATTTAGCCATCATGGATGCCGGAGCTTATGGGTTTGTGGCATCCTCCAATTACAATTCGCGTCCTCGCGCCGCAGAGGTTCTTGTTCGTGGCAATCGCTATCGAATCGTACGCGAGAGGGAAACTCCGGAGGACCTGATACGTGGCGAAGCAAATACATCCTGGTAGCCTGTTTATCCTCGTTTCTTTGCTGTTTCACGCGTGCAGCTGGTCCCAGGAGAAACCCTGTCCTGCGGTTGAAGTCGAGTATCCGGCAGGAAACTATATCGTTCCCGGCTCACTCTCTCAGATTCCATATCGAGACATCGGCTCCCGAAAGCTATATCTGGATGCTTACAGTCACCCGGACGGCGAGATTCGTCCGGGAGTAATCGTTGTTCACGGTGGAGGCTGGGTCTCCGGGAATCGAATCTCCTTTATCGGGCAGTGGCTTGAAATGCTGACGCTGGCCGGCTTCAACTGGTTCTCGGTCGATTATCGCCTTTCTCCTGAAGCTACGTACCGCGAGTCAGTCGAGGATCTGGCAGCGGCGGTCGAGTTTATCCATTGCAATGCCCAGAGCTTTGGCATCGATCCGAATCGCCTGGCGATTATGGCAGAAGACTCCGGTGCCCACCTCACGTCTCTTCTAATTTCCCGTGAAGAACCGCGGCTGCAGGCGGCTGTACTATTTGGTACTCCTGTCCATCTAGAGGAGCTCTCATTCTTTCAAACCGAACGGGGAGTGTCGGCTGTATTCGGGCCCGAAGCGTCGCAAGTAGCAGGCGACGCTCTGCCGATCAATCAGACCAGAAATGTTCCGCCGGTTCTGGCCGTTCACGGAACGGCGGATGGTGAAGTTCCCGCGCACCACTCCCAGGATTACTGTGACGCCCTTAAGAAGGCCGGGAGTTCCTGTGAGTTACTTCTGGTGGAAGGTGCCGGTCATCGACCCGAGAACTGGTGGCCGGAGCACTGGCACTATAAGGACCGGGTCTTGTCCTGGCTGGCCGAGAAGCTGAAGCTCGAGCCGGATGCAAGAGGCGAGATTGTCTCTACTTCTAACCTGCAAAAGAACATCGCTTACGGCTCTTACCAGGATCGAACCGGAGCTCAGGTACCACTCTTGCTGGACGCCTTTGTTCCGGACACTGAAGCACCTGTGCCGGCGGTCATCCTTGTCCACGGCGGGGGCTGGGAGGCAGGTGACAAAGTGACTTACATTACGCCACTGTTTCGTCCTCTCTCGGAAGCGGGATTTGCCTGGTTCTCCATCAACTACCGACTCACTCCTGAGTTCCGGAACTCCGATCAGCTGGATGACGTGCGACAGGCCATCCGCTTCCTGAGACACCATCACGAGCGCTTCAATATCGATCCTGATCGAATCGCCATAATTGGAGAATCGGCCGGGGGGCAGCTCGTCACAGCAGTGGCGGCCGAACCCTGTCCTCCTGATCCTGAAAATCCTGATCCGCTGTCGCAAACCCCCTGTGACGTTCAGGCTGTGGTGTCTTTCTATGGTGTCTATGACTTTGAACCGATGGTCTCAGATGCCTCCCCGAAGTCCCTTCTCACGAGGTTGTTCGGTGGACGGATTCTGGATGAGGCAGCCCGCAGGATGCTGCGCCGTCACTCGCCCATCCATCTGGCCAACCCGGAGATGCCTCCGACTCTTTTGATTCACGGAACCAATGAACAGCTATGGAAACAGGGGATCGACATGCGGAGGCGGCTGCAAGAACTTCGTGTTCAGGTTGAACTGTATCCGTTAGAAGCAGCTCCCCACGGAATGGAAAATTGGGAGGGACAGGAACGCTGGCAGCACTACAAAGAAAAGCTGATCCACTGGTTGACGGTCCAGCTCGGTTGACCTCGTTGTAGCCCCTTCGTTCTCCAAATTAGATCACCAGCGCGGCAACTTCTTCCTCAACCAGTTTTCCGTCAATAAACTGCAACATAGTTGCCGTGGTCGGCCGTATTCGGCTGCCCGGAAGCACAATTCCAGTCAGATTCAATGGATCAGCTGCCGAAATCGTGATCGACTCTTTGGAGGGAGCCTGCCGGCGGATGGTGCGAAGCGTGTCCACGGCCTCGGGAAGTGCAAACTGCTCGCCGGTGAACCCGGACACAAATCGTCCCCCTCGAATCTCTCCACGGGCCTCCCACAGCCGATAGATCATGAGCAGGTCCCGCCAGGCAGGTGTGAGACTCTCCCTGCGCAAAAGCTCTCGAAACACGATTCCCCAGCGTTCCAGCAGTTGCCGTGCCAGCAACTCCAGCCCTTTTCGACGATCGGCTGCCGCCCCGGACTGCGCCGTTCCCGGGGATCTCAAGAGACTCCATCGGCCGGAGACTGATACCCTTGGTCGGTTCCTTTTTCTCTTCCGGTGACTGGAGGCCAGGCGTCTCCGGGGATCAATCAAGCGCCGCAAATTGTCGAAACCATCTGCTGTGACCAATCCGGCCGCTACCAGCTCCCACAAGCCCTCTTCAACCTCGAGCGGCAATCTGCCCGAGGTTCGCACCAGGTCGTCCAGGAAACTGGCGCCCCACGTTTCTAACTGTTGCAACACCTCGCCGGCAATATGAGACAAAGAGCTCTCAGGATCAGACACTTTGGCCTTCGCCTCCGACGCCGCCAGGTCAAGAAAAAGATCCAGGTTAGACCGCTCAAGAAAGGCAATCGGTGCCGCTCTTGTCGGGCGTATTCCGCGTCTCTGGCTCGGCCCCTCAACCAGGCCGTTGGAATTAGGTGTCAAGCGGGCCCAGGCGAACTTGCCTGAAAGGCACAGAGAGTCGAGCAATTCAGGCTCGTAATCAGCGAGGCGCACAGGAAGCAAGGACGTTTCCCAGGCAGCCGCAGATGTTTCAAACCCTTGCAGCTGCGACAGGATCAGGGCAAGCCCCTCTTCACCATGCAGCCTGGTGCCGGGGATCAGGTGCTGCCAGTGAAAGAGGAAACGCATGAACATCGAAGGCGAAACCGGCTCGATCTCGCGTCTGAGTCGATTCAGGGTGCGCCGATGAATTCGAGCCAGTAGCGTACGGTCGCACCACTCCAACTCCTCCACCGAGCGAAAGCGTCCCCTCAGGATCTGCCCTTGACCTTCCAGCGCAGCCAGTGCGCTTTTGAGAAGCGGCTGATCCAGGTGAAACCACTGGCTCAGCTCCTGAACCGTCACCGGTCCGGAGGATTCCAACCGGGCGCGTACCAACTCACGCACGGCCCCTTCGCGGTCCAGTCCCTGGTCGCGCTTCCAGATCAGTGCCAGACGTTCCTTCTGGCTGGTGGAAAGATCAGGCCATATCTTTCCGTCCGGATAAGCTGCTTCCACCAGGTTAATTCTCTCGGCGGCAAACCAGAATCTGGCCTGCCCTTGCTCCCATTCCAGCCGATAGGTTCGACCCGCCTCCACCAGCTGTTTCAAATGGCCTTCGATCTCGTCCCCTTCACAGGGTCGCACACCTTCGCTCAACAGCGCATCGTGGATTTCGTCAGGGGTCTCCTCTGGCAGCTTCACCTCCTCGCATACCTGTTTGATGATTTGCGGATCCAGTTTCCCGTGGGCAGCAGCTTCCAAAGGAGGTAGCGAACGGCGCACCTGGACGGCCCGGGCTCGCCGTTCTTCCAGGGGTGCATCGTCGAGAAAAGTGTATGGATTAGAATTCAAGATTTCATGGGAGAAGGGTGACGGCTCGGGGGTGTCAACGGCGATACAATGAATCGCTCCACTTTCGATCCCTGCAATCAGACTCTCAAAATTCTCCACATCCATCGCCTCGTGGAGACAGTCCTTCAATGTTTCCTTTACCAGCGGATGGTCGGGCACTTCAATGTCTCCCTCAATGTTTTCAAGACAGGCAGCCTGCTCAGGAAAGACAGAAGCGAGCAGATCATCGGACCGGATTCTCTGTAAAGGAGGAGGGACTCTTCTTCCCTGCGAAAAGCGGAGAACGGCCAGTGCCCGCGTGGCGTTCCAGCGCCATCGTGTCCCGAACATGGGAACTGCCAGCAAAGCCTGAATGAGCAGTTCACGAGCAGTTTGGGAGGTCAGAAAGGAGAAGACGGCTTCCAGAGGGAAGCTATGCTGATCGCTTAATGAAATGAGCACCCCGTTTTCGGTTGCAGCCGCCTGGAGCTCGAAATTGAAGGAGCGACAGAAGCGCTTTCTCAAGGCAAGTCCCCATGCACGATTGACGCGAGCGCCAAAAGGAGCATGCAGGATCAGTTGCATACCTCCGGCTTCGTCGAAGAAACGCTCGGCGACAATACAAGTGCGCGAAGGGACACAACCGAGCGCCTGTTTCCCTGCCTGTACGTAGTTCCATGCTTGTTCGGCGCCCCGCTGATCCATTCCACAATCTCTGAGCAAAATGGCGACCGCTTTGTCCTGCGGAAGTTCACCCAGGTCCACTCGAAGACGGGATACTTCATCGGAAAGCTCGTCCGTTCTCGAAGGAGCCTCAGCGCGCCAGAAGGGAATACTGGGAGGCGCTCCTCGAGCATCCTCGACACGCACGACTCCCGACTCAACACGGCGTATCTTCCAGGACATGTTTCCGAGCAGGAAGATATCACCCTGCATGCTCTCCACTGCAAAGTCTTCATCCAGGTGACCGACCAGGACGTCGTCGGGGACCGCCCTCACCTCGTAATCAGCTATCTCGGGAATCGCCCCTCCCCCAGTGATAGCGGATAGGCGGGCATTTCGTCGCCCGCGAATGACTCCATTGACACGGTCTCGGTGAAGATAAGAGCGCCGCCGTCCTCGCCGGTCTGAAATGCCCTCAGAAAGCACCGTCAGCAGGGCGTCGAATTCTTCTCTTTCAAGGCGGGCGTAGGGGGCAGCCTTCTTGACGGTATCGAACAGCTCATCCTCGACCCATTCTCGTGAGGCCGCTGCGGCCACAATCTGCTGGGCAAGGATATCCAGAGGTGCAACCGGTGAAATGATCCGATCAAGCTTTCCTTCGTTAAGGGCCCGGACCAGCGCTCCACACTCCACCAGGTCATCCCGGGTGGTGGCAAAGAAACGTCCCTTGGGCGTTGCGCCCCTCCAGTGCCCGCTTCTTCCGATGCGTTGCAGAGCAAGCGCCATCGATCGAGGAGATCCAATTTGACAGACCAGATCCACCGAACCGATATCGATTCCCAGCTCCAGCGACGAGGTGGCAACAACCGCTTTCAGCTCCCCTTCTTTCAGTCGACGTTCAACCTCCCATCGCCTGTCTCTGGATAGGCTGCCGTGATGAGCCGCGACCGCGTCTTCCCCGAGTCGGGCCGCAAGATTATGGGTTGTCCGCTCGGTAATCCGTCGGGAATTGACGAAAACCAGCGTCGTCCGGTGCTGTTGAATCAGGTCAGCCAATCGATCATAAATCTCTTCCCAGGTCTCTCCACTAGGCACCGCTGTCAATTCGCTTCTAGGAACCTCGATTGCAAGATCCATATGCCGACGATGCCCGATATTGACAATGCTGACTTCGCGACCGTTTCCAACCAGAAACCGAGCCATTTCATCGATCGGCTTCTGCGTGGCTGACAGGCCAACCCGTTGCAAGGAACACTCAACCAGGGCTTCGAGACGTTCCATGGTCAGCGCCAGATGGGCTCCCCTTTTGTCTCGGGCCAGGGCGTGGATCTCATCTACAATCACATTGTTGATGCCCGACAGCATCTCTCTCCCTCTGCGACTGGTGAGAAGGATGTAGAGGGACTCGGGAGTCGTAACAAGAATATGGGGAGGTTCATCCAACATTTTGCGACGAGCGGCCTGAGTGGTGTCTCCTGTCCTGACCAGAGTCCGGATCTCCGGAAGCGGTGTATCCGTCGAGTTAAAAAGCATTCGGATTTCGCGAAGCGGCTCGATTAGATTAAGCTGGATATCGTTGGCAAGCGCCTTCAATGGGGAAACGTACAAAACGGTCGTTCGCTCCGCGAGGCTCCCCGCGACAGCCAGCTTGGTCAGCTGGTCGATCGCACACAAAAAAGCCGCCAACGTCTTTCCCGAACCGGTAGGCGCAGAGATTAAAGT
>DATGOF010000236.1:0-4263 GCA_035306285.1 Acidobacteriota bacterium
GTTGCCCTTACGGGTACTGTCGAACCCAGCCGTGGGACAATTCGGCGTTTGCAGCGGATGGATCCTTGAGGCCGGCCTACATGGACCGACTCGATCGGATCATTCGTCGCGCGGACGAACTCGGCATGATCGTCATTCTCGGATATTTCTATTTTGGACAGGATGAGCGCCTCCGTGATGAAGCTGCAGTAATCAAGGCCGTCGAGAACGCGACGAAGTGGGTTCTCGACAAAGGATATGGCAACGTTGTCGTCGAGATAAATAATGAATGCAACGTTCGCTATGACCATGCCATCTTACGCTGCGATAGAGTTCATGAGTTGATTAGCCGCGCAAAGAAATTGAGGAGCGAAGACGGGAGATCTCTATACGTGAGTACGTCGCTTGGAGGAGGTTCTATTCCACCCGCTAACATCATTCAAGCGTCAGACTATGTCCTGCTCCATGGAAACGGAGTCCAGGATCCACAACGGATGGTTCGGATGATCCGTGAAGTCCGCAGCATGCACGCCTACAAGCCCATGCCAATTGTGGTTAACGAGGATGATCAGCCCTGGCGAGTGGTCGGGCAGGGATGGGGGCAGGATGGAAACAACTTTGTCGAAGCTGTGAAGCAGTATGCCTCATGGGGCTACTTCGATTTCCGAAGGGACGAGGAGGACGACGATTTTAATGTCGGATATCAGAGCGTGCCTGTTTGCTGGCAACTCTGTTCCAAAAGGAAGAGGCAGTTCTTCAACCTGCTTGCAGAGATTACGGGTCGTCCTGGTGCACCTGAAGTTTTTCTGGATTGGTCCGATGGAGCAGGAAAGGTCATCGCAAAAATCGAGAAAACTGAGGGTTGGAGAATCATGCGAGTCGAGTTACTCCTCAACAACGAGATTGTGACGTCTGCTGAAACACCACCTTTCGAATTCCAACTCGTCGAGTATCCTCAGAAGGACCACTTTATCCGGGTCAGAGCAACCTGCCAAAAGGGTGAGCGGGAAATCATCGTTGCGTCCCCTCTGGTAAAGAACCCCTGGTGGCCCTATGGAGGACCCGCCGATTCAACTGAACCTTAAGCGGGAATCTGACCCGTTCCCAAGCAGCCGACTCAAATTGAGACGGTGAAATCAATTTTGGGTTTGGGCTCGAGGGGCGGCATCGCCGCAGAGAAGCGCCATCCAGTGGCCCTACGCCATACAAGGAAAGGGTTAGTTCAAGCGCCGGATCTTCAGATTGCGAAACCACACTTCGTCATTATGATGCTGGAGGGCAATTGGAGACTCTCTGCGTGGCAGTTCCGTAAGGAGTCGATAAATGGGAGATTCCTGTGTCCAGCGCTTTTCCAAACCGGCCTTAATCTCCTCCGAGGTCAGGTCAACATCAAGCACCAGGTCTCCATTCAACCAGTGGCGGACGCGATTGCCCTCAAGAACGATGCGTGACTGATTGAACTCACCGACCGGCCGAAGAGTCGGATTCTGAGGGGCAACCAGGCCGTAGATTGACGCGGTTGTACGGTTGTGAGCAGCACCCGCATCCGGGTGACTCAGATTGTCGATTATCTGATATTCGAACGCGACGAGATACTCTTCCACCCTATCGTCAGGTTCCACAGCATTCCGATTTCCGAGCCGATACTCCATTTCGTAATGCACTCTGTCCTCGAAGCGTTCTGCACTGGGGTCAGGTTTTCCATCTATAAGAACGACACGATCCTGAACCAGATACTTAACACCGCTGTTTCCCCGTTGCGATATCTTCCATTCGAAGGTGAACTCGAAATCGCGAAATCGTTCCAATGTCAGCAGATCTTCTCTAATTCGCGGTCGAGGTACCGTTTTGATGCAGCCGTCCTCGACTATCCAGGCATCTCCAGGAGGATTCTCCTTAGCGGGATCCTCCCAACCGTCGAGAGTCTCACCATCGAAAAGCAGAATCCATCCTTCTGATGCCTCCTCGGGTGTCAGTTGATTGATCTGGACGGGTTGAGCATCAATAGCCGATGAAGGAGAGCCACAGCTGCAAATTAACAGAGAGAAAGGCAACAGCGTAGAAAAGAGAAGTTTCGAGGTAGGACTAGAGCGTCGTCGAGTCATGTTGGGGATGCTAGCACTGCTCGCCGGTTTTGTCATCCAACGAGGACATCAAGACTCTTCTGCTTTCGAGCCTTCCACCGACGAGTTTGGCATGTCAGCCTGACGGCCGGTGTCCTTTGGGCGATAGAAGCAGCGGACCAGAGTTCCTCTTCGTTTCCTTGGTGTAATCTCCAGCCGTGCATCGATGATCTCTGCACGATGGCGCATCATATCAATTCCTGCTCCTTTACTCTTGCGAAGACTCTCTACCGTGAAGCCGGAACCGTTATCTTCGACTTCAAGGATAATCTCACCGTCGCGGCCGGCCCTGATGCGCAAGATCACTTTTGAAGGATGTGCGTGCTTAACCGCATTCTGTACGGCTTCTTGAGCGATGTGATAGAGCTTCAAAGCCGCAAGGTCATCCTCAATGACGATTGAGTTGTCCGCTTCGACCCGATAATCGACATTGGGCCAAAGTTCGGCAAGTCGCTCTACCATTCGCTCCAACGCCACGACAAGCCCTGCGTCTTCGTCGAAGGTAATAGGAATAAGCCCGCGGACAAGAGTTTGAACTTCTACTTCCGCAAGTTCCAAGTATCGCAACAGCTCTTCGATGTCTTCTGGAGCAATTTGCTGATTCCTGTTAGATCGCTGGAGAAAACTCTTGGCCAGCATTCGAACTCCAGATACCTGCTGAGCCAGTCCATCATGAATCCTTTCCCCCAGAATGCGTTGCTGCTGCGCTCGGGCTTCCACACTTTTCTTTTGTAACTCCTTTCGCCTGAGGACTTCTCGGTTTAACTCCCTGTTTTTCGCCTCGAGTTCAGTGGTTCGACTGGCTACTCTTTTCTCGAGGTCCCGATTTAGCGCTTCCAGTTCCTGCGCAGTCCGTTTCCTTTCGGTGATGTCTGCAAAGGTTATTACGACACCGTTGATTTTATCTTCGATAGCCCGGTATGGTCGTGATCTAACGAGGAACCATCTGCCGTCGGTACCCTGGATCTCATGCTCTGCAATTTCCAGAGTCTCTAGAACCCTCCGTACGTCCGTGGTGAATTCAGGACATCCGAGCCTGCCAGTCAGAGTCTCGATGGGCCGCCCGATATCTTCAGGGACAAGGTTGAAAAGGTACCCAAGCTGCGGAGTGTAGCGCTGGATGCACAACTTGCGGTCAACGAATAAAGTGTTTATCTCTGTGGAGACGATCAGATTGTAAAGGTCGCTATTCGCCTGATTTAATTCTTCCACCTTCCTTTTCAACTTCAGATTGATCGCCTGCAGCTCCTCGTTTAGGGACTGAAGCTCTTTCCTGCTTGCCTCCAGTTCTTCCAAAGTCGATTCGTACTTTTCATTAATTGATCGCAGCTCCTCGTTAGAGGCCTTCATTTCCTCTTTTGAACTCTCGAACTCTTCTACCGCTATCAGGAGCCGTTCGCGAACCCTCTGGAGTTCGTCTTGTAAGCCTGCTTCTTGCGGTGTCCTAAATGCCCTTTCACTGATGGACGCACTCTCATCGGCGTTACCCGCGTCAAGGAACATAACCAGAGCGGCTTCGGGATTCGCGTCACTGAAAACGGGCTGGACTACCAGGACAACGAAACGCTCAGAACCCTCGAGCCGAACTCTAATGGTTGGTGTGCTGTATGCCCCGCGACGCTCAAACGCGTGAAACAGTGCAATCAGCAATTCAGCGCGAAGTTCTTCGCGTATCAGCTTGACTATCCTGCGAGTGGGGACTCCACCCGGATGGAGGAGGAAGCGGCCTGCTGAAGGGGAAAGGTGGATGACCTCGTATTCACGGTTGACAAGAAGGCTCGGCGGTCCATGTTGCTCCAGAGCGAACTTATGAAACTGAGCTAAAGAAGACCCACCAGTCCTAGAGTGTTGGATATTACTTTGGTTTTGCTTCCCATCACCACGAGGCTCTGCCGGCGATAGTGTCATCTTGGACCTTTCCCCCTTCCTGGCTGAAATACGGAAAATACGAAGTATGTTGTCTACAGGTTCAAAAACGTCTTGTGTCCCTACGATTCTTTCCGCCGGGCCGAGAAATAGGAAGCCTCTCTCGTTTAGCGAGTATTGGAAAATATCTAAGGCTGCCTGCTGAAGACTCCGATCAAAGTAGATGAGTAAATTCCTGCAACTGATCAAATCCATTTCCGAAAAGGGAGGGTCGTTCAAGAAATTATGAGGAGCA
>DATGOF010000237.1:0-4946 GCA_035306285.1 Acidobacteriota bacterium
TTGGAGATAGTAACCTGGAGGTCTGGCTCGTTGTCCTTATGCTGGTCATGGTGCTGGGACAAACGGCCGGACTGGTCGTGGCGATCACAATTCTCAACCGTCGTCTGAAGACGCTGCATAATCTTCTCGAGCAAGTATCCGGGACGGTTTTAAAACAGAGCGAAACCGCACGGGATCTGCTCAATCGATCTGGATGGATCAGGGAAAAATTACCGGTTTGGGAAGAACGTGCCCAGTTTGAAATCGAGCGAGTATCGAATCAACTGCAGCGCATCGACAGAATCAGTGCAGAAAAACTTGCTGCTGCACAGGAAGGGGTAAGACTGTCGAGCCGCAAGGCCGAATATGCCCTAACCCAGTTCACTCGCCAGACATCGCGGGTAGATTACTGGGTGCGTATTCCTGCCATCTACACTTCGGCAACATTGCAGGGCCTTGCTGCCGGCATCAAACACTTTCTCCGAAACGGTCGGAGCCACCAACCAGCGACCCATCTTCCGGACGAGGAAACTTTTATTTAGCCTTCTGTCTGCCAGGCCGCCATGGTGCCACACAAGGGGCATTGCTCATGGTCAATGGAGACCATTCGTAGCCTGCATTCGTCTCTCTCTTTGACTCTGATTCGGCGGTGCTCTTTAGGCGACGTTTGGTGGGACCATTGATCGGCCACTGACGGCTGGTTCCGATCGGAGAGGCTCGGTTTTACAAGCGTCAAGCTGCACAAATTAAAGGCTGGAACGCGGGTGCTCTAGACTAATCTCCTTTTTATTGACGCGGTCGGAAAATGGAACGTTCCGAGGGTCGTAACCGGTAGGAATAGCATTCGGACAATCAATGCACCGTTTACCGGAATCTTTTTTCCATTTCCTGGCTGAGCCTGGAGAGGGCCTCGGCGAGGACAATAATCGAGCTCTCCTGAAAATTTGAAACCGGCACGGCACCCGGGGATGGATTCAAGAAGTAATCATCCAAACGCTGCCTCAGCTGCGAATGGATTTTCTCCGACTGCACCAGGAAATAAATGAACTGACCGAAGGAGTCGCTGAAGTGGGGAAGCCGGAGTGAATATGAAGCACCCTTCAACTCGACGAAATAATCTCGAAAGTCTTTTTTGAGCACTTTCGCCTTATCACCGACTTCCGTCACCAGTTCTCGACAACGGGGAGAAAAGGAACGGTCGGCAGCAATTCGCCGACCTTCTCGGATCAGATCACCCAGCTCTGATTCCAGGGCGAGGATGTGCTGCACTCTCTCGATAACCTGCTCCGGCCGAGGGATTACCAGAAAGCGGCTGCGATTCAGCTTGTTGTGAAAGATGAAACGGATGTTTTCTTCGACCATACGGTCGACATCCTCTCGTTGTGAGGCTCCTTCTCGCTGCTCAGCCACAGCCGTCAGGGCACTGAAGTCGACATCATCAAATGAAAGAGATCGAAGACTGAGCTCGTAAGGGGAATCCTTTCGACTCCACGGCGACTGCCCCCTCACCGCTTCCACGGTCTGCAGGAGCAACAAAGCAATCAGGAAGAAAGAAAGTCTAATCATTAAGCTTCTGACACGCCGATCGAGTGTTCGACACACTCTCAATCAAACCTGGCACGACGTACCGAGGGTTGATTGCTGATATTCGAGCAAACACCATCGGCCATCTGCCCGCAAGCCCCGGACTGGCGGCATGCCGTTGTTCTCAACAAAGAACACCAGCTATCCTCTTATTATAGGGAACCTGACAGTGATCCGTAAAAGAAAAACGCACCCCACGGCGCACCGGAATCGGCGCCATGAGCGCTTTACGTGGCAGTCCGTTAGAACGTAAGGATAAGTCACATATGGGAAACGAGGTCTTAACTGTGAAGGCGATCCAGTTTCGAAACATCGACGAAGCCAAACAGGTCTTTCGCCAGGTGATGTCGTCGACAAAGATAGAAATGGTCTTTGACGATGGGGAGGATGAACCGCAAGGTCTTCTTTCAATCATTCCTGAGGACCGCGTCACAGAGGAAGAATTTTACGCTCTGTTTGACCAGAACAAGGGAGTCCTGATCGAGGTGGAAAAAATTGTTTACTCCGGCTTCGGTCCTCCTGCTGATCCTCAAGATTATATGGGCTTCGTCCGCGAACACTGCGCCTATGTAGTGAAGGGTCAGCGCTATCCAGTAGAGATTTATAATTGTCCGCAAAATGCGATGGACATTCACCACCTGGAAGCACTGATTCTTGATCAGCAGCATCCGTTGAATCGCGAACATCTACGGGAGAAGTTGGATCTTGAAGACGAGTGGACTTTCGATGACCTCTTCGAGTTAATCGCCTCCGGCCTTATCACGGGTGAAGAGATCGACCGGCTCATTCATCAGGGAATCCAATAGCGTGCAATCCTTTGTTTTCCAGAAGGAAGAAACATCTTTCTGCCAGCGGTGATCTCTGTCCCTGGGTCCGGCAGACACAACCAATTCGGGCTCAGGACACTAGAGGAAAGATGGTCGCGAGAATCCAGAGCCAGAAGAAACCTGAGAAGGCAATAACGGTCAGCAGAATCGTCCAGGTCTTCAAGGTCTCCGCTTCCGTCATTCCGGTCATTTGCCCGACAACCCAGAAACCGCTGTCGTTCATCCATGAGGTCGTCGTCGCTCCGAAGCCAATTGCGCTGACCAGATAAACTGGATGATAGGACATCTCCGTGATTTGAATTGCAGGAGCGATGATGCCGGCGGTCGTGATCATGGCCACGGTTGCGGAGCCCTGGGCGATTCGGATCAAAGCCGCGGTGATAAAAGAAAGAGTCAGTAAGGACAGTCCCCAATCGCTAGCTGCTTCAGCGATTAGGTCGCCGACCCCGGAGCGAGTCAGTACATATCCAAATGAACCTCCGGCACAGGTGATGAAGGCGATCACCGTGCCACTGGCAACGGCTGGTTCCAGAACCTTAAAGACTTGAGGTACGGAAATCCGACGGCTCCTGACCACCAGCCATACCGCCAGAATCGTGCCAATGGAAAACGCAATGTTCTTTTCGCCCAGTAGCAACCAGCCCGGAGTTGACTCCTGACCGGCGAGGGCAAAGATTGTGGACAACGAAATCAGAACAACCGGAGCAATGATGGGCGACAGCGAAGAGACAAGTGAAGGCAGTTCCTCATCCGGTCTCAGGGCGGTCCTTTCCAGTTCCTCAGTCGAGACGCCATAAACCTCTTCGGGGATGATCTCGATGCGCCGGTTTATGAAATTGGCATACCAGATCCCGCCAATCAGCGCCGGAACAATTGAGGCGAAAAAGCCCACTATGAAGGTAATCCCGATGGGAATTTTCAGGGTTTCGGAGACCACAATCGGGCCCGGCGTAGGGGGAATCAGTGCGTGCGTGATGGCACCTCCCGCAGCCGCTGCGCAAATCATGAGTGCATAATCTCTTTTCCGGTGTGCATAGGCGGTCCGAATCAGGGGCGCCAGAAGATAGAAAACGGTGTCGAAGAAAACAGGGACCGAGAGGATAAAGCCGCTGGCCAGAAATGAATACTGCTCCCGTCCGATTCCAAAAGCGCGAGTAAAGGACCGAATAATTCGGTCTGCAGCGCCACTCTCGACCAGCGCCTTGCCGATAATAGCGGCCAGTACCAGGATAAACCCGATACTGCCCATCAGATTTGCGAATCCTTGCGTTACGACCTGAATGGTTTCGCCCAACGGGATCTGGGCTGAAGCCAATGCGACAATGAAAGCCGAAGAGAGGAGCGCCAGAAAAGGATGAAACCGCCAGTACAGGAGGAAGAATAGGATCAGGGCGATCCCAAGCAGAAGGCAAGCAAGCGGTCCGAGCATCAAGTCCTTACGTTTCGGCGTTCAGGCCCTGAACTCTCCACTTTCAGGGCCTGACATCCCCTTCACTTTCCCAGCAGAGAGCGGAGTACGTAATGCAGAATTCCTCCGTGCCGGTAGTACTGTACTTCATTCGGAGTATCGATCCGAATAATTACATCGAATTCTTTCTTGACCCGATCACCCTCTCTGGCGACAACGTGAAGCTTCTGGCCGGGGGTCAAATCACCAGAGAGGCCGATCAGATCAAAAGATTCAGTCCCATCCAGTCCAAGGCTGGACCAAGTGGTTCCCTCCTCAAACTGGAGTGGAAGTACCCCCATACCGATTAGGTTGCTACGGTGAATCCGTTCGAAACTTTCGGCGATTACGGCTTCTACGCCCAGCAACCGAGTACCTTTAGCCGCCCAGTCTCGGGACGATCCCGAACCATATTCCTTGCCGGCAATTACTAGAAGTGGAACGCCCTGCTCCTGGTAGCGCATAGCCGCATCATAGATCGAGATCGGCTCGTCCACGTCGGGATGTCGCGTATAGCCGCCCTCGACTCCTGGGACGAGTTGATTGCGCAATCGAATGTTGGCAAAGGTCCCCCTCATCATCACTTCATGATTGCCTCGCCGAGACCCGTAAGAATTGAAATCCCGAGGCTCCACGCCATTCTCAATCAGATAGCGACCCGCCGGACTGTCTTTCTGAATCGTACCGGCAGGCGAGATATGATCGGTAGTGACAGAATCCCCCAGCAATGCCAGTAACCGTAGTCCTTTCTTATCGGTAATCTGGGGTAGCTCCACTTCCATGCCATCAAAGAAGGGGGGCCTGCGAATGTAGGTAGAAGCCCCTTCCCACTCGAATCGATCCCCTTCTGGAACGGGCAGTACGCGCCACTGTTCCTCGCCGGTAAAAACGTCGGCGTATTTCTCGGCAAACATCTCGCGTTTCACCGCCCTCCGGATGGTATCCCTGATCTCTTCTTGAGTCGGCCAAATATCCTTCAAATAGACGTCGTTTCCGGAAGGATCCTGGCCAAGCGATTCGTTATAGAGATCGATATCCATTCGGCCAGCAATCGCATAGGCCACAACAAGGGGCGGGGATGCCAGGTAATTTGCTCGAACGTCAGGATT
>DATGOF010000238.1:0-8859 GCA_035306285.1 Acidobacteriota bacterium
TAACCGCCTCGACCAGATTGCCCTTGAGCAGTGTGACATTCCCGCTCGAGCCCCAGGACACGGTCTCCAACGTATTGGAGACCACATATTTTGGAACGCTGTTGATATGGCTGGCGAACGGCTCGTCAGTCGAATCAGGCCAGTAGCCCGCCCACTCCTGATAGGTAACGCGACCCAGTAGCATGGCATCCTCCTCCGCTACCCTTGCGAAGAAGTGCGCCAGTACTTCTTCTGTATCGCGCAGTTTCGCTATTGCCTCAACAACTGCATCAAAGACAACAACTCCATCCAACGTGATGATTTGATGTGCAACGATTTTTCTCATGGTATCCCTCTTCTAGTGACGCCTAACGTCCGGCTGAGCCGCGCTTGGAAGCGGGAGCGCAGCGGACGCTGGAGGGCGTCGGCTCCAGGCTGTGGATGGGCATCTCTCAGCGCATAGGCTACCAATTGCGGTAAGGGAGCTTAGTGGCCGCAACCGTGCACGAGATGCCGGCGTGTGACAAAAAAGACCTTAGTGACTCAAACGATAAGCCGAGCTTTGCTGTCGGCCCAACAACCACCTTGCGGATCTCAAAAGCGTTTTCTCTTGTATATAGCTGTAGAGGTATATAGGGAACTAGCATGGAATCGGTGGCTCGGAACTCGGGTGTCTCGGAATGAGTAACGTGCACTAACCTCCACTCTTTCTCTTCAGAGAACCCGGAATCTTTCAGGATAGGAGAGATGAGCGCCATGAGGCGATAGAAGGTCCACGCGCATGAATGTCCTGCCCCTTCTGCATCACCGTGGCTTCTTTTGATGACATAGGGAAGCGGCTCAAGAGACCATGAAATTGCGTCCTCGATGAATTGGCGCTGTTCTTGTTGTCCGTAGATGCACTTGTGCACGGATATATCCCGTCCATGCGAGCGAGCTGAGAGGATTACTTCTGAAGGGAAGCCTATGGAGAATCCGCCTTTGGGCGGGCAATACGCCCGCCATTGGCTTAGCAGGTCGGCCTCTTCAGAAAAGGATGCAACGTAGATCCTCTCATTTGATACTCTCTCCAAGCGCTCCTTCATCTGAGTTAATGCAAAGCGGGTTGCTTCGTCACACACCTGCGACTCCCGCGCGGTCAGCGCCTGGCTGGCTATTTCCAGTGCATGCCAGAACTCGTGGGCATCATTGAGATAGTTGATATCTGTCGCCCAAATCTGTCGAGTCTCGATGATTCCTATCAGCCCGGCTGGTGAAGTGTAGTGGTAGAGAACGTCCGGAGGAGTTGGCATCCTCTTCGCAATGAACTGCCCGAGGGTTTCGGAGGAATTGAACGAAGGTTGCATGGATTTTCCTATGCCGTCGTTATTCGGCACGTGCCACCATCGAGTGCAGCACGGATCAATTCTCGCGAACTATAGTGAAGGAGCCAAGTCGTGCCCCGAGCCGCACCACCCACCCGGGGTTCAGCGTTGCGCTCCAGCCATCCCCCTCCAAGTAGGCCCTTCGAGCGTATCGGGATGCTCGTTGAAGCCGTCGTTCTCAATGAACCCCAGCTCGGGCTGAATGCGATGAAACAGCCCGTGAAGCATAAGTTGCTGGCGTACATCGGCATTGTTTTCCGGGAGCATGTATAAGGGCAATGCGAACCCCCGCAAACCGCCCCAGGAGACGGGACCGCCCGCGGAATCACCAAAGCGGGGTGCCTGTCCCTCCGGTTCGCTTGTGGCACGTGTTCCCGTCGCCGGGTCAAAGATCACCATCAGACCACAGAGCGACACACCCCATAGCCGGCCCGCGTCTCGCTCGCAAAGCTCCGTGGCTTCCTCGGAATAGCGCTGTGCAAGGTGCGGATCGACCGGTGCCTCCGCACTGGTTGAAGTGCCAAGCAACAAGAGTAGAAATATCCCGTTGAGATAGGACCGAGTCTGCAGCGCCTTGTTAGGCGGCCCCGCCACTGTTCGTTTGCTTTCAACTGTCACTTCGCCTCAATCGCTTCACTTATTCTGAATATGTGGCCGTCAGGATGACGTATGTGCATCTCTCGAACGTTCCACGGCATGTCTTCCGGGCCAAACATGATCTCGATGCCCCGATCCTTGCAATGCTGATAAACATCATCGACGTTATCTACCCAGATCGATATCCAAACGCCCTTGTCTGCTGACTCACCTCCTCGTTCACCGAAGGTCGACGTATTCGTTCCTCTCCCGCGACCTCCCTGTCCATTGAGACAAAGGAAGATCTCGGAATTCCCAGAGCCTACGGCACCAAAGGTCGGTGGGTCGCCCCAATCCCAGCACTTCTCCCACCCGAGTTTCTGGAACCAATCGAAGCTCTGCTGAATATCGGAAACGTTCAAAATCGGAGTCAATCCTTTTGTATGCATCACTTACCCTCTGTGAAGTCGATTTATTCTCACCCGTACGGGAGGGCACGGTCCGGCGCCGTCCAACTGCGGGGCCGCTTAGCCACTTTGGCAAATGCCGAAGGTGGGGATGAAGCCATGACAGCAGCGCCTTTCGGACGAGAGCGCTCGCACCCTGGTCGGTTTGCGGCAGCGTGCTCTGCCGCGCTCCGTTTACCCGTCGTGCTGGAACCACTACGACTCATCGGTTTTGCCCTGGTTGAGGATCGAAGCCTTCGCCACAGGTGAGGCTCAGTCAGAACGCGTTGCCGTGGGTGAATTCGGATGCAGACCGAACCTCATCGCCGTGGCCCGGGCACTTGGCTCTCCCCCTTTCCGCTCAAACACGATGGTCCCCCCGCTGTTGATGTCGAAGTACGTGTCGGGACCGATCTCCCACAACCGATACGATCGCCGATTCGACAGCATCGTGAACCACAGGAGTTCATCTCTGATCTCAACCTCGAAGACGAGTGGCTCCTTTCCCGCGAGCACGTACCGCCCCGCTAGAAGCGACAGCGGTTCGGAAGTCGCCATCGACAACGTCCGGTCGATACGGGACGGACCGTCGAGGCCGTACATCTCGGCAAATCCGTGTTCGTGTCTGGGGCCGGCGACTCGATCTCATTCGGCCACAACGGGCGGAATGAGGGAAGCCCCAGGCGCTTCCTGCCCGATCGCATAGTCAGCGGTGATGTAGCGGATGTTTCCCATTGATGCTGACCGAATTCCTTCCTAGGGTGACTAGGTTGCCAACAGTTTAGTCGATGACCTGGGTGGCGTCATCGAAAAAGCTTGACGCGAGAAACGCGTGTCAGTAACACGAGATCTGTCCAGCGCCAAATCACTGTCAATGCTGCGATGCACAAGACCTGTATGGACACGAGTTGGCGGATACGAATGGTGATTTTCCTGTTATGATTTCTTCAATGATCAAGCCAGCGTTTTTGTGGAGGATAATCATTTCCCTTCTGTTATTTGTACCTGCTGGAGCCGAAGCGCAGAATAATCTCCCCCCTCCTCCAGGCCTGGGAGACACTTCTGATTTGAAAACAATACTAGGAGGAGACAACGGTGCATCGGACGACGATATTCTTGAAATCATTGATCGGTTCAACCATGAAAACCAGGACTCCTACGGGTACACTGCGATTTCGAAATACTTCCTCAAGAGTGGTGTAGCTTATGCTTCTTTTAACTTTGTGCAACTCAATTCCAATCTATGGAGGGCACTGAGCACAAACGAGCAGGATGAACTCGGGGGACAATTGGCCAAGGACCTTCAGGGAACTGGGATGGTTTCTTGCCGCATCATCGTGGAGGGCATCGAAGTTGGGAAGTTAAAGCCGTCAGTCTCCAAAGGCCTCAAATACGAGCCCGGTTCGCGAGCTGCTGATCGCTGCAAAACCCTTGTTCGGGGGTTCGAATCTGGGGCAGCCTCCACAAAATGGGTCTTCTAAACCACGGAGACGCAGAGAACATAGAGGGCTAAGGGAATAAATCAAAAAGACGCGGAAGCCCAAGGAAGAAATTTCTCTGTGTCCTCTGTGCCTGCGTGGTTTGAACACTTTCACAACGATTTCAGGAACTCAATCAGATCGAGCTTTTCTTGCTCAGTCAGGTTCAGCCCGAAGAAGGAGTTGTAGTGTTCGACTACCTCTAACAGGGTAGAAAAGCGCCCGTCATGATAGAAGCCGCCTTTCGTGTGTGTCCACAGTCCGCGTAGGGGTGCCGTCCGATATCGATCCTCGGGGCTTCGTTCTGCCTGAAATGAGTCAATTCCAATCGCTTCAGGCGTGTGCATTGGCCATCCTGGTTCTACATAGAGTGGAGGTACGTGGCAGCGGGCACAATCCGCCTTCTCTTCAAAAATAATCTTCCCTCGAGCGGCCGCTGCCGGGTTGAATCCGCCGCGCGGTTTAGGTGGCGTGAGGGCAAGTTGATAGAAGTGCAGATCCGGCAACTTGGAAGTAATCAGATCGGGCGTCTCTCGGACGTCGAAGAAGTTGTGCATCGTCGCGATGGGAAACTTGTCGATGTCATTCAATCTCGGGTCATAGAAAGTTCCCTTACCTCTCATCTCCAGATTGGCGACAAAGGCATTCCAGTGCCCCACTCCTCCCCAGCCGGTCCAGGTGTGCGTGCTGATGCCGGAAAGACCGAAGGCAGGTGGAATTAGTGTGGCTGCTGGTTTGCCGTCGGGACGCATTGCTTTCCCGTCCATCAAGAGCTCCGCATCGAACTTACCGGGTCCCCAGGTGTTCAAGACGGCTCTCACAGTCTCTTCATCAGTCTGCAAGAGTTCTGCGAAGGGGCTCAGATTCGGCGCAAAGGCGATGATCTTTCCGACGTCAAGATCACGATTGGCCCACCCGTCGAGCCGCCGGCCAATGCCCGGAGCGAAGGAGTCGTCTACTACTGAGTGGCAAAGTGAACACTGAATCCCCACCGCCGACAAATCCGACTGATCGTCAAAGAATCCTTTTACACCGACGACTGCATCCAGCTGCAGTAAGGCAACTGTAATTGCCGGATCGTCCAGATCGACTAGTTCGTTCTTGATGGCTTTCCGGAGCTTGATTGGAAGGGCCGTAACATCTACCTTGAGGCCAAGAGCCAGCGCCGTCGCGGGACTGAGGCCCGGACCCAAGCCTCCTAATTTCTCTCCTTTGATTGTTTCGTGGAGGCGCAGGGTTCCTCCCCAAAAGTCTTCACTTCCGAAAGTGTCATGTCGGAAGATGCGTCGCCCATTCACAAGCCTTCGCAAAGAGCCGGCGGCAGTCTGGTCATCGACCTCGAGTTCCGCCGATTCTTTCCCGTTCGATAGAGAGGAGGGGCCGTGTTGCGAAGCTCCCTGCCCGCCGAGTAAGTACCAAGAGACACAGGCGAGAGTTGCAGCCGCCGAAACGGAAATAATTGATTTTGCTTTCAAACGCACGTTTGCTCCTTTCGACTCAGGTCGAAAATTGACCTCCACGACGGATCCACGGTTTCCTGAAAAGACAATGTTGCTCGCTCACCTACAAACCGAGTCAAAAAGGTGAGATAGGTTACAGCGTTCAGATCGGAATCGACGCTGTGAGCCGTACAAACGTGATTTGGATCTCGAACGCACTTTGGATCCGCCTCAGAAGCCCTTGTCTGGTCGGAAATCATCTCGAAGAACTTCGGGCTCCTCATTTTAAAGCCTTCTGGGCAGGACTTCAGGGTCAGGTTCAGAGGGGCCATTTTAGCTTCGAGCAAGCAGGATCGTTCCTTTGACTAAAGGAGATCTTCTGCTGGGTCGATAGGTGAAAGCGAGGGGTATTTGCCGAGGGGCCCATCGGCGCACGCACCTATCTAGACAGTAAGTGATCGGAGAAAAATATGGTTAAGGAGACACCGGTCAATGAAAAGTTTGACCGTCGAAAGGAGCGCCGCTTTCGGGTAGAGATTGGCGGTGTTGCACTTCGAGAAACACCGGATGGCGCCAAGTCTCAGGTGAGAATTAGGATGGAGAACCTCAGCGCCAGTGGGGCCTTTCTGCTTTCTGAGAAACCGATTCCCCTGAAAGAACAACTGGAACTGGTTCTCGGGGAGTCGATTAAGTTTAAATGCGAAGTAGTCCGAACTGGTGGGCTGTCTTCCGGTTATTTTCAGATTGGCGTTCGTTTTGATCCGGAACTGGATGCCGGCAGAACCGTTTAGTTGATAACTGCCGACATCAGCCCACTTTAATCAGCTGACCTCAGAGGAAGTTGCTGTTTCAGTCGAACATGGAAAACGACGTCCACGTTCAGCGTCCGAATGGCCTTTCAGGCACGATCCGTGGAACCGCCCTTGGGGGCTTCCGGCCGGGATGCAGACCTGCGTCCAGTAGTGCTCGTACTCCGCCTGGGAAAGTCGGAAGAACCATAGAGAAAAGAAAGCACGGATCCGCGCTCATAAGATGAATACTGTGGTGCTTCTATCCGCCTCGGTTCTGCTTTACTCGCACGGTCTCTTCGATGGACCTTCAGGCCCTTTGAACGGGCTTCGTTCGTCCAGCCTGGCAGCAGAGGGCGACCTCTCCGGTTATCCTTAAGGAGAGGCCAAATGCGGAAAGAAAGGCCGAAGTCAAAATTTCTTCAGCTCCGGAGTACCCGCCTCCAGAGGCGATTTTTACCAGTGAACCATAAGGAGGAATCAAATGAGTCTGGAGAAAAACCCAACCACCGGTCTGACTCTTGAACTCTTCGGACCCGTCGTCGAGTATCTGATCTCGCCGGATGATGAACGGAACGATTTCTGTGTACTAAAGGGCACAATACCGGCCGGCATGTCCGTTCCCCTTCATTCGCACGCTGACACAGAGGATTTTCTGGTTATTTCCGGTTCAATTGAAGGTTTGCGCCACGACGGCGAGAGTTACACCTGGATTGAAGCGAAAACAGGCGATTACGTTCACGTGCCGGGAGGAGCGCAGCATGCCTGGCGTAACACCTCCGATGAAGCAGCAGTCATGCTCATCATTACGACTAAAAGAATGGGACAGTTCTTTCAGGAGGTGGGTAGACCGGCGACCGGGACACCCAGGGAGCCGGCCCCTGAGGACCTTTTACGTTTCGCAGCCGCAAGTGCCAAGTATGGATACTGGAACGCCAGCCCTCAAGAGAACGCGGCGGTCGGCATCAATTTGAGTTTTCAGTAGAGTAATTCAGTGGTCAGCGCCGCGACCCTTGCTGCGGTCAAGAAACCAGAGAGGATTACGATCCGCCAGGTTGTCTCCGATCCGCTCACGCCACCGTGTCAATTGATCATTCATTTCCAAGATCCTGTCTAAGTACTCCGGATTCCGGATGAGGTTGTTCAGTTCGTTGGGATCGCTCTCCAGATCATAAAACTCATCCAGATAATGTGTACCAAGATGACGAACCAGCTTATAGCGCCTGGTTCGGATCATTCGCATATTGGAAAGAGCAGCTTGATGCATATCATACTGGCCGAACAGTACCTCACGAATTGACACTTGCTTCCCCCAAAAAAGGGGGGAGAAATCGACTCCTTCCGGTTCAGCCTCTTCCGGCAATTCAATTTGTAACGCACCGAGAATGGTCCGAAAGATGTCGATCTGCGAAATCAATTCCTCACTTTCGCTGCCGGGTTTGATAACCGCCGGCCAGCGAATCACTAGAGGGACGCGTATCGATGTGTCGAACATATTCGGACGGATCGGCCCGGTCGCCCCTCCGGCGATCCAACTGCCGTTGCCCTTGGTGCTGAGGTAATGGAAGCCGAGATTGTAGCCGTTGTCGGAAGTAAACAGAACGATCGTGTTATGACTTAGCTCCAGTTCGTCCACCACGTTCAGCAACCGGCCGATATTTCGATCAACTGAGCTAATGCTCGCATAGTACTCGCGTGTCCATTGCTTGACCTGTTCCCGATCCAGACCCGGCAAATCTGGAATTGTCGGATCCAATCCCTGATAGTACACAGCATTTTCGTTCGGCACTGGACCGTAAGGCAAATGGGGAGCGCGGTAATGCAAGCTCAAGGCAAATGGCCGATTTCGATTGGCCTTGATGAAAGCGATAGCGTGGTCAGTCAGTATCTCGGTGAGAAAGCCTTCGCTTCGAACTATCTCTCCATTAATCTCGAGCTCCGGATCTCTGGGCTGCGAAGCACCGCTTGTGAATCCGACAAACTCATGAAAACCGTGACGCGTCGGATGGAACTTCGGCCCTCCCCCGAGATGCCATTTGCCAATCAAGGCGGTTCGATATCCATTTTGCTGGAGAACTTCGGCCCAGGTTGGGCTTCGCAGTCCTACTCCAGCGGCTTCATCCGGTACCAGGATGACTTCTCTGATCGCGTGTTGACTGGGCCATAGTCCGGTCAGGTAGGTTGCCCGACTGGGTGAGCAAACCGGGGTAGCAACGAAAGCATTCGTGAAGTTGATTCCTTCCCGGCCGATCCGATCCATGTTCGGGGTCCTGATCTCCTGGTTGCCGTAGAGTCCCATAGCCCACCGGGCCTGATCGTCGGTTACGATGGTGATCAAATTAGGGGCATCACCGGCCGCTGCCGGATTCGCGCCCGCGAAACCAAAGAAGAGTAGCAGAAACAAAACAATAAGAGCTTTCGATCGGGAGAAGAGAAGACTCATAGGTAGAGACTCTAGCACCGCCGCCCGCGAGAACTCCAGCCAGAGCCGTTGTAACATTTCACCGGGGATGACAGTTCCCCGGTTGCCTTTTGCCGTCGCCTGCCGGGGGCGGCAATTACAACCGGGTACGAGGGAACGGCCATTGCCAGCGAAAGTAGGACAGCCATCCCTGGCTGTCATGTTGAGACGGGCATCTTGCCCGTCGAAAGGTGGGAGGGACCCACAGGCAGGACATCCGAGGTAGTTTGTCAAGAAAAAATTAAAGTTCAAGCTGCTTCCATGAATGCAATGAGTGGAGAAGAGCTTCGACGGAGTGCCTGCAGATAGGTGTCTTCACAGTAAGGGG
>DATGOF010000239.1:0-5199 GCA_035306285.1 Acidobacteriota bacterium
TAATCTGCTCCTGGAATTATCCGGCAACTCGCTGGCTGTAACAGCTACTGATCTCGATGTCACGATTCAGTGCAACAGTGCTGCCGACGTCAAGGTTAGCGGATCCGCGGCTGTCTCGGCTCATAAACTGTTCGACATAGTGCGGTTGCTGCCTGAGGCGGATATTCATTTCAAGTCTGGTTCGGGAAACTGGATTCACATCAATTGCGAACGGTCGAGATTTAAGATTGCGAGCCTTTCAAAGGATGATTTTCCGGATATCCCATCACTCGGCGGACAGACGCTGACTCTGCCGGCGTCGGCCCTGCGCTACATGATCAGTCGATCTATTTTCGCAATTACCCAGGAGGAGTCACGATACACCCTCAATGGCGCCCTGATGATTATTCAACCCGACCGCATGGTAATGGTGACCACTGATGGACACAGGCTGGTCTTGATTACCCATGCCATTGAAATGCCGGGTTTGGACGAGGAAATCCGCGTACTGGTGCCGAAGAAGACGCTTGTTGAACTAAGCAAAATTACCGCGGAAGACATTCTTTCTGTCGAATTCGGACGCTCGGAGAATCACCTTTTCTTCCAGGCCGGTGATCGCTTGTTGATATCCAGGGTCTTAACCGGTCAGTTTCCCAACTACGAAATGGTCATTCCCAGGGGAAACCACCGACTCGTGCTGCTAAATACGCTGGATTTTGCCGACGCCTTGAGGCGCGTAGCGGTAATGGCTGACGATCAGTCGCATGCGGTGCGTTTTAGTATCAGTGATTCGCAGATCGACATTTCCTCCGTTAGCACCGACTACGGCGAGGCCCGCGAAAGCCTCCCCGTTATTTATGATGGCGATCCCCTCGAAATTGGCTTTAATGCGGTCTATTTGCTCGATTTTCTTAATGCAGTCGATACCGAACAGGTGAGACTCGAGCTGAAAGATCAGGAAACTCAGGGCTTGCTTCGGCCTGAGGTGCTCGAAGAATACGATTACAGCTATGTTGTCATGCCAATGAAGCTGTGACTCCGCAAACACCTAAAGCGTACCGGATAATCTGCTGCGCCGTAAGGTCCCTTTGAGGACGGCCGACCCCACCGACAGCCCTTATATGCTATAATTTAGGGGTTGAACACGGTGCACTATCCATGGCCGTCAACCATGATAATCACAAGAAGAGAGTTGTCGAAACTCAAGAAAGAGTCGCCCCATTGACGGAGCCGATCTCAACCCTGATTCCCGCCAATCTGTGGCTGTTCTCATCGATAGACCAGTAGAGGCATATAGAGAACCTGGCAGATTCGATTGGCCTGAGGACCGGCTCGAGCAACCTTCCGACCCGCCAACCGTAGCGATCAGGCGAGATTGGCGCGAAATGAAGCGGGGCTCGCACCGTGGCGATATCTGATGCGGAAAAGCTTCCCGAGAACGACTGGAAGAAATGCCCGGAAGACTGCTGTTTGTTCGCGTTTGCGGGCGGTTGAGCTCACTGGGAATGAGGTCGCTTCAGTAGCGAAGCGGTGGGGATAGATGCTTCAAATGACTTGTTCCAACAGCAAGTTGTCTTGCGGCCTGAAGCGAATCATCGCGGACTGCGCCGGGGAGCATAGAGGACAAAGATATGGCTGATATGGATGTATCTAAGACCGAGCTGGCTGAAAGCAAGCTGCGCCACCTCGACACCTATACGGCAGAGAAGATCAAGATTCTTGAAGGACTGGAGGCTGTCCGCAAGCGTCCTGCCATGTACATAGGTTCGACCGGTGCGCCTGGCCTGCACCACCTCGTCTACGAAGTCATTGATAATTCCGTCGACGAGGCGATGGCCGGTTACTGTAAAAACATTGAAGTGACGATTCATATCGATAATTCGGTGACGGTTGTCGATGATGGACGAGGAATACCGGTCGATATTCATCCTGTTAAGAAGATCCCAGCGGCAGAAGTTGTAATGACGGTTCTGCATGCCGGAGGGAAGTTCGACAATGATACCTACAAGGTTTCAGGTGGCCTTCACGGCGTGGGGGTTTCGGTTGTCAATGCACTGTCAGCGCGGTTGGAACTGGAGATCTGGAAGGATGGGACAGTTTACACCCAAACCTACGAGCGGGGGATCCCGGTCACCAAGTTTCGCGACGTGGGTACCACCAAGCGCCGCGGGACGAAGATAACGTTCAAGCCGGACCCGGAGATTTTTGAAACTCTCGACTTCAACTACGAGATTCTTTCGCAGCGGCTGCGCGAACTGGCATTTCTTAATCCCGGCCTGCGCATTTTCATCGAGGATCTCCGTAGCGACAAAAGCCAGGAGTTCTGCTATGAAGGCGGAATCATCAATTTCGTGGAGCATTTGAACAAGAACAAGAATACGCTCCACGAACCGCCGATCTATATCTCGGACCAGAAGGAGAACATCTCCGTTGAGGTTGCATTACAATACAATGACACTTACAACGAGACCCTTTTTTCCTTCGCGAACACCATCAACACCGTTGAGGGCGGCACCCACCTGGTTGGTTTCAAAGCGGCATTAACGCGGACACTGAACGCATATGCAGCCGCCAATAATCTGGGTCGTGACCTGAAACAAAATCTCACCGGCGACGATGTCCGGGAAGGCCTCACCGCCGTTATTAGTGTCAAGCTCCCCAATCCGCAGTTTGAAGGTCAGACCAAGGCCAAGCTGGGCAACAGCGACGTTAAGGGGTTAGTCGAGGCGGTTTGTAATGACAAGCTGAGTCAATACCTCGACGAAAACCCCGCCGAGGCGAGAAAGATTATTGAAAAGGCGATTGATGCTGCCCGCGCACGTGAAGCAGCGCGGAAGGCACGGGATCTCACCCGCCGGAAGGGAGCTCTCGAGACCCTGTCTTTACCGGGCAAGCTGGCCGACTGTCAGGAGAAGAATCCCGCCCTTTCCGAGCTCTTTATTGTTGAGGGTGACTCTGCAGGCGGATCCGCGAAGCAGGGTAGAGATCGGCGCTTCCAGGCGGTCCTGCCCATCAAAGGGAAGATTCTGAACGTCGAGAAGGCTCGTTTCGACAAAATGCTCAGTAACGACGAGATCGCCACAATAATTTCCGCGCTGGGGACTGGGATTGGGCCGGAAGAGTTCGATCCGGCGAGGCTGCGTTACCACAAGATCATCATCATGACCGACGCTGACGTGGACGGGAGCCACATCCGAACCCTCCTGCTCACTTTTTTCTACCGGCAAATGACTGAGCTGATCCGCAGAGGACATGTCTATATCGCTCAGCCACCTCTGTATCGTGTCCAGGTAGGAAAACAAGAGCAGTACCTGCATCGAGAGAAGGAACTGACCGATTTTCTCATGTCCAGAGCGACAGAGGATGTCGAAGTCGAAACCCGAACTCCCTCTAATGGAATTGATGTGCGGGTTTTCAAGGGTAATGAGCTGATTCAGAAGATGCAGGAATTGATGGATTTCGGAAAGGTGTACGAAAAGCTAAATCGCAAGATCGGCACCAATGGGTTCCTGGATGCCCTCCTCAAGAATCTCTCCGGAAAGATTGCTCTCGAAGCAAGCGAATTGTCGCCGGAGGATGGCTTTCTTTCTAAGCGTGCCAACGTCATGGAAATCGTTGAAGGCCTTAAGAAGGATGGCTATGACGCGGAACTGCACTTCGATGAGGAGCACAGCCTGTACGGCATCAAAGTGACCCAAGGAAGCGCTCTCCCTATTTGGGTGGACGTTGAACTGCTTTCCTCGGTGGAATGGCAGCAATTGATGCGACTTCATGATCGTGTCAAAGAGTTTCGACAGGGTGAGCTCCTAATCCGGGAAAAAGACCGGGAAGCAAAGGTAGACAGTGCCCAAGAGCTTGTCGAGCACATTGTCGCCGCGGGTAAGAAGAACCTCAGCATTCAACGTTACAAGGGATTGGGTGAAATGAATCCGACCCAGCTGTGGGAGACCACGATGAATCCAGAAACTCGGACGCTTTTGAGAGTGAATATCGAGGACGTCATACAGACCGACGACCTCTTTGCGATTCTGATGGGTGACCAGGTCGAACCCCGGCGCAAGTTTATTGAAGAGAACGCTCTTAACGTCCGCAACCTGGATATTTAAGGACGGAAGAACGAGAGAATGGACGAAGAAAGACGGGAAGTACCGATCAACATCGAAGAGGAGATGAAAACCTCCTATCTGGACTATGCCATGTCCGTCATCATCGGACGTGCATTGCCGGATGTGCGTGACGGGCTGAAGCCTGTGCATAGAAGAGTGCTCTATGCCATGCACGAACTGGGGAATACTCACAATAAGCCCCACAAGA
Organism: Acidobacteriota bacterium; assembly: GCA_035306285.1. Classification (GTDB taxonomy): domain Bacteria; phylum Acidobacteriota; class UBA6911; order RPQK01; family JAPXNP01; genus DATGOF01. Next base: position 4,294 of record DATGOF010000239.1, read on the forward strand.
AATCAGCCCGCATCGTCGGTGAGGTGATCGGTAAGTATCACCCCCATGGGGATGCGTCCGTTTATGACACTATTGTTCGCCTTGCTCAAGATTTTTCCATGAGAGAACCCCTGGTGGACGGCCAGGGGAATTTTGGATCGATTGACGGTGACTCCCCCGCGGCGATGCGGTACACGGAGGTCCGAATGGCTCGGCTGGCAGAAGAGATGCTGGCTGACCTGGACAAGGATACGGTTGACTTTGTGCCTAACTATGACGAGTCGCTGACCGAGCCGGTTGTTCTGCCGACGAAGGTTCCGAATCTCCTTGTGAATGGTGCTTCTGGAATTGCGGTAGGGATGGCCACCAACATCCCGCCTCACAACCTCGGCGAAATAGTGAACGCACTGTTGTTGGTGTTGGATCGTCCAAATGCGTCGCTCGCCGAAATAATGGAACTGATCCCGGGCCCCGATTTTCCGACCGGCGCCTTTATCCACGGAAAGCAAGGCATTGTTCAGGCCTATAAGACAGGTCGTGGAATTATTCAGCTGCGTGCCAGTACTTCGATCGAGGACCTGGGGAGCGACCGCAAAGCAATTATCATCGAGGAGCTGCCATACCAGGTTAATAAAGCCCGGCTGGTCGAGAAGATTGCGGAACTGGTCCATGAGAAGAAGATCGAAGGCATTTCGGACCTTCGGGACGAATCCTCACGCGAAGGAATGCGGGTCGTCATCGAGCTTAAGCGTGGGGAGACGCCGGAGATCGTTCTCAATCACCTGTACAAGCTCACTCCAATGCAATCTTCGTTCGGAGTGATCTTGCTGGCGTTGGTGGACGGTCAGCCCAAGGTGATGTCCCTAGCCGAAGTGCTCAAGCTTTTCCTGGAGCACCGTCGCGAAGTGGTCCGCCGGCGTACCATCT
>DATGOF010000240.1:0-5387 GCA_035306285.1 Acidobacteriota bacterium
CGATTGCGACCTGGCACTGGATTCGGTGAAAGTCATGTACGGCGCATATCTATCAGCGGAGCGGGGAGGCGCTATGGTTCGGCTCGACGATCCTTTCGCGCGCTAGTACCTAGAGACTCTCTAGATAATCTTTCAGCCGGTTCATCTGCGTCGATAGTACGGCATCGACGGCTTTCGCCCAGTCCGGCCCGAGGCCCTCAGGCTGATAGCCAGCCACGCGATAGGTCAGTTCCAGTCGAGTCTTTGATTCGCCGGCAATCAGTTGAATGGTCAGAATTCCGTCGACGCTCAGCTCTTGAAGTGGGCCGAGTGCGCCCTTCATGCGAAGCATGTGCCCAGGTCGAGCGAAGAGCACCTGTGCATGTTGGACACTCAAACCTTCTTTGGTTCGTTCGCAAAAACAGCCGCCGGCGACGCCTTCAATCGACAGGTTACGGGAATCTCCCGAGAAGGTGTGAGACGAATCCCACCAGGAAGCCACTGCGTTGACGAGCGCCTCATAGACGGCTGCAGGCGACCTGGAGATCTCTACCGAATACTTCACCCCAAACCCTTGATCCCTGGCGTAAAGGACCTCTCCCAGCGATGTTCCGCCGAGTGACAAAAAGAGAAGGTAAGAAAGGACGAAGACGTGAAAATGCCTCCGACACGGGTAACGATGCAAGTAGACCTGCGGCTTGTTGTTCATTCGGACAATTTACTTGCGATCGAGCGAGATCTCCAGTTCTTCTGCAACGTGCCACTGGCCTGCAGATACTAGCGACGATTTGCAGATCGGGGATCCGGTTCGAGAACTGAATATAAGTCTCATTTGGAATCTGAATGTGTTTCCCCCTGTTATAATCCGCGAGTTGGAACTGACGATCGACTCACTCGCCGTTACACAAAGGTTCTCATGAGGTGTGATAGATGAAATTCTTCTTCATAAATCAGGCGAAGTCTACAGACACGCGATCTGGCTTTCTGAGTTTACTGTCTCTCGCTTTTCTTTTCCTTTCCCCTGCCCTGTACGGTCAGAATCCAATCTTTGAGGGTACCGAGTGGGAGGTGCTCTTCAATAGTAAGGATCTAAGCGGCTGGATCGAGATCGGGAGTGAAGAGTGGTCCGTCGATGAAGGATCAATTCTGGGAGAGTCAGGGGCCGGAGGAGACCGTTTTCTGGCGACCGAGCGCGATTTTAGAAACTTTGAGCTTCACGTCAGATTCAAGGTGGAAGGGCCGGGGAACAGTGGTGTTTTTTATCACACCACTTTTGAAGACGGGAAATTTGCCAACGGCATCCAGATCGAAGTAGACGGCCGTTTGAATCGCCACACCGGTGGAATCCACGAGCCGTACGGCCGAGGATGGGTAGCCTGGCCGACGCCTCGCAACGAATCTGTTATTCGTCCTGACGACTGGAATGATCTTCTGATCAGAGTTGAAGCCAACCATGTGATCACGCGGTTAAATGGTGTCGAGATGGTTAACTTCACTGACCCGAGACCAAAGAACCGGGTCGGTAAAATCGCTCTCCAGGTCCATCCCGGGGGCGGCTCACGCATCCGCTTTAAAGATGTCTGGATCCGAGTCTTGCCCGAGTAGAAGAAGTAGAAAGGACCAGAGCCGGCGCTCCTATTGGACTGCCGGCTTTAGCCGTGAGAGTACTTCCAGCTCAGAAGTCAGCTGTGATGGAGACGTTGGAGTGGACGCGGTGGAGCTCCCTCTTTTAGCAGTTCATCCCAGGTAATGGTACGCTTCTCGTAGATGGCTTTTCTTCCAAGTAGAGTGGTCAAAGCCGCATCTCGTCCAATCTCGACATCTGCGAAAGGCTGCCGTCCCTGGCGAATAGCTTCGAAAAAGTCCAGTATACTAAGGTAATTCATATCGACTTCGCCCGCGGCATCAATAACGGTTGGTTTCGACTTGTCTCGCCAGACGAATCGTACAGCACCTGAATAGCTCACGTCGGCGGCCGCCTTCTCGCCATAAGCGTGAATAAACGTACCGGAGAACTCGTCGGGCATGGCGTAGCTGATTTTGGAGAAGATGGCATAGCGGTCATCCGGATACTCAAACGTCAGACCGTAATTGTCCATTAATTCGATGCCGGGCCCTTTAATCATGTTCTGTCCTCCGAGGCCTGTAGCTCGAATCGGATGAGCATTCATGATCCAGTTGATGATATCGATATTGTGGATCTGGTTTTCAACGATCGTGTCACCTGACTGTTCTATGCGGTAAACCCAGTTCTTGGGCGAAAGAACGGTATAGTCTCTGTGCTGTCCATCCCAGTTAGCATAGCGCTGAGCGCGGACAAAACCGACGAAACCGATCTCGCCTTTGTGGATGCGAGCGATCCCCTGAGTATATTGCGGGCGATACCTCAATTGCTGGTCCACGTGCAAAATCCCTTTAGTGGTGCGGGCAACTGCTTGGATCTCATCCAGCTCGTTAACAGTAAGGGCAAGTGGTTTGGCGACACTGCAATGGAAGCCGGCTCGTAGTGTTTCAACAACGTGCTCCCGGTGCAAATGGGGAGGAGTTTCCACCAGGACAGCATCGATGTTTCCTGCCGCGAGCATATCCTGGTGAAATGTGTAGGTTTTCGGCTGGTGGTCGCCGACGATCGCGAGTGCCTTCTCCAGGGATTCAGAACTGATGTCACACAAGGCCGTCACTCGGACGCCTGACACCTTCTTGACTGCCTCGAGCACCCCCCGTCCGCGACCTCCGGTACCGATCATTCCGCAACGGATCTCGCTTCGACCAAAGGTCGACTGGTTCCATCTGGTCACCATCGGTGCGGCGCCCGCGACGGCGGCACTCTGGCGAAAGAATTCTCTCCGATTAGCCTTCCTGGTGATCATACTTATGGCTTCCTTTCTTTCTTAATGTTCCTTCCAGCAAATCCTTCCATCCCTTGCTACCACTGCCACCCCGTGATAGAAGTCCTCATAAGCTGCGTCGCGAGCACTTCCGCTTCGCTGGTTCAGATATGGCGTCCACGACGATAACTTTACTACGGGTTGCCAGGGATTCATCTGTAGTATGGCAGGCGTAGAAAGTCAATCTTCCTTTACCGGGGGCAAGAAAATGGAAGGTTTCTTGGGAGAGATAAGGCAACAGAAAGGACGTTCTGGGCACTGCAGGTTTCGGCCCGGCCGGTCGGATTGGAGAAGGAAGAAGCTGGCGGCAAAAGGGTCGGTACTGTTGGCGGTTGTTGCGCTGTGTCTATTTGGCTGCTCCGGAGATCAAGGAAATTCGTCTGCCGAAGAGATTCGGTCGACATCTGAAGAAATCATCGTAGATGAGCCGCCGGAGGGAGAGGGCTGGAAACCCCTTTTTGACGGACGAGCCCTGGGGGGATGGGAGATCACCCAGTTTGGCGGAGAAGGGAAGGTCGAAGTCGCGTCCGGCTATATCCTGCTAGAGATGGGGAACGATTTAACCGGTATAACCTGGTCTGGTGATTTTCCGACCGACTCCTTCGAAATCGTAGTGGAGGCTCAGCGTGCGCGCGGTAGCGATTTTTTCTGCGGGTTGACTTTCCCCGTAGGCGAAGAGTTCTGTACGTTGATCGTCGGAGGATGGGGAGGGGCGCTGGTTGGACTCTCCAGCATTGACGGAAGGGATGCGTCAGAGAACGACACCCGAACGTACTTGAACTTCGAGAACGGTCGCTGGTATTCCGTTCGGCTGCAGGTGGTGCCTGAGCGGATTGCCGCCTGGATTGATGGGGAGAAGGTTGTTGAGACAGAACGGGCAGATCAGAAATTTACGGTACGCCCGGAGGTACGCCTTTCTCGTCCGTTGGGCATCGCGACCTGGCGTACCAGTGCATTAATTCGTTCGATCTGGTACCGCAATCTCTCCGAGCAGCAGTGAAGGTGGTCGAGGATCACCGCCCCGTTTTGAATCTCCTTCGTCTCTTCCTAATGAGTGGAGCACAGCCAGCTGGGCCAGACAAGTCCTGACTGCGGGACCTTACTTCAACTCCTTGATTCGAATGTTGCGGAACTCTATCGGTTCGTTGTGGCCGAGAAAGCCCAGGTGTCCGCTCCGTCGCTTCAGTCCGGGGTGCTTCTTGAGAATCTCTGGATCCTTCACATCCTCAACGTTCACATCGAGGATGGTGGTTCCATTGAGGATTACCTTGACCTTTGGTCCTTCAGCAATGACCTCCTGTTGATTCCACTCTCCGACCGGCTTCAAAAAACCCACACGAGCCGGAAACACATGATACATGGACCCGTGCCGCTGCCACGGCTTAAGGTTCTTGTATCTCTCAGCACTGTCATCGATAATTTGCAGCTCGGTTCCCTCATAGGCAATACTGCCCTCTTGCAAGGGGGAACGGATGGCCAGTCCATTATTCGAGCCAGGCTCCAGCTTGAACTCGAAACGGAGTATGAAATCAGAGTATTCGCGTTCGGTGAAGAGATTTCCACCTCCGTTCGGCGGGCAAACGATCTTACCATCCTGTACCAGGTACCCCGGACCTTTCTTGCCAACCAGCACCCAGCCATCCAGACTCTTTCCCTCGAAAAGGGGAACAAAGTCAGATTCATCTTCCGCGGCCATGACCTGTAGGGAACAGCAGAGAAACAAAGAGATGACAACCATCCAAGACTTCACCACGCCTGGCTCCTTTCAGAATTGCTGAACTTCACTGGAGGTATATACCGCCCGGCCATTCGGAGTCAACTTCCACCACTCGTGAAGTCGAAATTTCACGAGTGGTGAGAAGAAGAGAGTAGGGCACGACATTGGCCGTTCAGAACTGAGCGTTGTCCGGTCGAGTAACCTCGAACGTTCCGGTCTCGCTTACACTCCCGTCCTGCTGCAGTTGAGTCGCCGAGCCTGAAAAGCCTTCGAAGCTATTCGGGGCCTCATTAGCCAGAAGACAGATTACGAGACTTTCGTTGGTCTGGCTCACCAGATGGATATTCAATTGAAAGAACCCGTCCGTCAGAATGCCCGAGGCGAAGGTGGGTTCACCCCCGACTTCATCGGCCGAGCCGTAGAGAAAGAATCCGTCCTGCACCAGTCGCAGGACCCATTGAGAGGTTTCTCCTTGGGGAATATTGATTTCGACCAGTCGCTCCAGGACTCCAGGCATTGCAACGGAAGTGGAGAGTAGCAGGCTTTGAACATCCTGATTTAAAACCAGCATATGAAACTCGGCTGGTGCCTCTACGGTTACGAAACCTCGCTGGCCGAGTGCGGCAGGAAACTCATCGTGCAGGAAAACTGAGCGTTGTTCGAACTCGCCGAATTCTAAGGTCTTCGTATCCACTTGATTTCCGTCTTGATCCCAGAGCGTCAACTGGATCGGATTCTCTTGGAGCGTTGCTATTGCAATCCCGGTCCGGTTGCTCTGTGTGTTGTCAAAGGGAACATGGGCT
>DATGOF010000241.1:0-3369 GCA_035306285.1 Acidobacteriota bacterium
AGACTATCGCAGGGGATTGATTCCTCGCGTTGTCCCCTTGACGCTACTGCGTCACCATTTTCGTTTTCAGCCCGTCTCACGCTGGATCCATGACCAGGTTTACCTCAACCCTTATCCGAAAGAGCTCATGTTGCTGAACCACGTTTGACGTAGGTCGTCTCAGGGGAAGCTTCGTCCAACGGGCACACCATAACAAGCCTCAGCACCGTCATTCATCGGGTCCGGCTGCGCCTCTGCACCGCTGTGGTCAGCATGCCCGAAAGTCGTTGTCATTTGCGCTTAGCTGTTCGAAGAGAACGTGCCCAACTGGGAGCCTTGGTCTCTGTGGGGAGCGGCATCGGATCTCGAGCGTAACGAACATCTTCCAGAGAGTAAAAAGCCTGGGGATGAAATTTTTCCACCAGTTCAATGACCTTTGATGCCTCGGCCCGCTTTACCAGGCTGAACAGGATGTGCACCGGACCGGTTACACCCTCACCTTTCATGTAGGTGAGTCCGTATTTATTCTCCTTCATCGACTGAATCAGATCGAAGGCATCCTCCCTGACAATGATTCGAATCGCAACCATGCCCAGGGCGATCTTCCTTTCAATGAGAAGTCCTATAAATGTCCCAGCAGTGAAACCACCTGCGTAAGCGAAATAATAAACGACATGAGTCAGATTGCTCATGATTTGCGTAATCGCAACCAGCCAAATCAATATTTCGAAGAAACCGATCAAAGGTGCGAGATAGAGATTTCCTCGGGCAATGAAGGCAACTCTCAGCGTACCGAGGCTGACGTCGGCCACACGACACAGAAAGATCAAAAGAGGGATGACACCTAGAGTAAAGAAAGACGAGCTAACAAGGTAAGCCCACATTTCAACCATTCACTGGTCACGATAACGGAAGGATTTGATTGTTACAAACCGAGACACGCCACCTCAGAATGGTAGAGTGTGAGGAATGTGGGGACGAGAGTCCTCGGGGGTCGCCGGCAGTGAACCGCCCCCCGGGTGAAAGACTCCTTCTAAAAGAACTTCATCACATAAGCGAATCGGACACCTCGTCCCATCTCCGGAGCCAACTCTTTAATAAAGGAAAGGTGGTTTCTATAGAGGCGATCTCCGATGTTAAAGACGTTGAACGAGAAGTGATGGGTGAAATGCTGTTGAGGCAGCGTGTAGGACGCCTTGAGGTTGAATACCGCATACCCGGGCGTTCTGGTTTCCGTCTGGAAGATGTCGTCCTGGTCGGCCGCGACGATCATTTCGGGTTTGATACTGAATCCTTGATGACGAAAATCCACTCCAAAGCGCCCTCGCAACGGAGGTATCCTGGGTAAGGGAGTATCGGTTTCAGTAATCTTTGCATCGACCAGATCCATTCCAAGATTAAGCCACAGGGATGGGATCAGCCTCAGATCCAGGCCCGCTTCGGCACCCACGTAGCGGCTGTCCGCCTGATCGAACTCAGCCTCAATTAGACCATCCACTGCCCCTCCTGTGGGAGCCAGAAAAACGAAGTCGTCGATGTTGTAGACAAAGAAGTTCAACTCCCCACGAGCACCACTGCCAAACTGTCTCAGCGAAAAATCAAATCCGTGGCTCCGCTCGCGTTGCAGGTTAGGGTTTCCTACTTCGAAAGCCAAATTCCCGATGTGAGGCCCGAAGTTGTACAACTCTTCCAGCGCAGGAGCTCGAAAAGAATTGGTGTAGTTCGCCACAAAGGCTCCTTCTCGCCACAAACTAAAACGAGCTCCGATGCCGGCGGAGGCGCCGGTAAACTTACGGGAAGGGAGACTCACCAACTCACGAGACTCTCCCTCTTCTTCATTGCCGGCGCCATTCTCATGAACTCTTTCAACGAATCCCCTTGGTTCATACCTTGTATGTTCGAGTCGAGCCCCTAAGTGAAGCTTGACCCGTTCGAGATTGATTTCTTGAAGGGTGAAGAGTGCGAAGGCATTCTGGTCGACTGGAGGAGATAAAGCTTCCTCCCCTACCGCTTCATAGTCGCGAAGCATTCCCCAGAAACCGAAGCTTCCGGCCAGTACACCTTTACGAGCCTGCTCAAAAACTCCCCGATAAACAAACTGCTGATTATCAAAGATTGTCCCGACCCTCTCTTTGTCACCTGGCCCCACCTCCAACTCCCGGTGGCTCCAATCTGTGTAACTTACAGAGAACTTGAAGGATTCGACCGCCGGACCCAATTGGTTAATCCCCGTCGTAGCCCGGACAAAATGGTGACGGTAGGAAACGTCAACGTCTGCCAACTCCTCTTCTTCCGGCGCTTGCCCTTCTTCTTGCTCAAACTCCTGGTCGGGGCCTTCCGAGCCGCTGTGGTCGTGAAACTCGCCGGCAAATGGGATTCCATATCGGCCGTCAGCAAACAGGTACTCTCCTGAAGCAAAGAAACGCTGACCGTACCAGCCGAGTCCGGTCATACCGTTAGAGATCCTGGTTTTAGAATTATCCATTTCGCCGATGGGAGTGTCGTAGTCGCCACGGCGCTGGCCGCCGCCGCCACCCCAGAAAAGCCAGTGATCGGTTCCGTATTCGGCTTCCACACTGGTTCCGAAATGTCCGCCATTAGAGCCTACAACCGACGAGAGATGACCCCGTAATCCCTGGTGCGGACGTTCGTGTAGCTCATGATGGCCACTAATGGCATTGACCACTCCCCCAATGGCATTGCTTCCGTAAAGGAGTGTGGCAGGGCCTTTGACAACCTCCAACCGTTCGATCTGAGTGGGATCGATCGGCTCACCGTGATCTCCCGACTGCGATGCCAGCGAGCCGATCCGAAGGCCGTCTTTCATGATCAGGACTCGGTCACCGTCGAAGCCTCGAATGACCGGACGGGCGCTTCCGGGACCAAAGCTGCGTTTGGCCAGACCCGGCCGGTTATCCAAAACTTCGCCCAGTGAAGGAGCCATCTGGTCAGATAAATCGAAACTATCAAGAGAGGTGACCTTTTGCACCGATTCGAATGCCGTCTGTTCCTGCCCGGTGGCAGTTACGGTGATCTCCTGCTTGATGGGAGAAACTTCCAGTTCAATGTTTACGCTGGTGCTCTCTCCTGGACGAACCTCGATCAAAACGGTTTCAGATGTCAATGCCGAAACCCATGCCATCACGTCGTACATCCCGACCGGCACGTCGGTAAATCGAAAATTGCCATCGTCGTCGGTGGTGGTGGTCTCTCCAGACTGGACAATCATAACGGTTGCATCGTGAAGAGGTTTGCCGCTTCTGCGAAGCGACACCCTACCTTCGATGCTGCCTGTTTCCGACTGGGCAAGCACTTCCGAGATTCCGACCGTAACGACAAGCACCACGAGAATGAGAGTGAAGATGCCCCTCATGCTGTCATGAATAAATG
>DATGOF010000242.1:0-2866 GCA_035306285.1 Acidobacteriota bacterium
TAGCTGTTTACGGCTACAATCCGAAGATTCGACGGTGAAGCAGAGTCAACACTCAACGGTTTGTGCCCGCCCGGGCGGGCACAACGGGCACCACGTTGCCCTTGACAATTTATGGCCTTCTCATGGAAGGCACAGAGGACAGAGAGGACCTTTGCCGGGACCTAACCACAGGGGGCACAGAGGCCACAGAGGAAGATTGCGCTGGAGGCGCACAAGAATCCAAGAGCCTGGGACAAAGGCGAAGCCGTGTCCCAGGAACAGGCGCCTAATTTCAAATTGTGTCCTGAAGGCACACCAGAATTCATTCCTTAGACGGCCGCATTGCGTAGCCGAATTATGTTGTACCTACAGCACAACAAGCATCCCTGCCTGTCGGCTACCGGAGCTGCCGGGCTACCCGGATATCCCTTCCACTCCTCTGTGCCTCCTTGGTTAAGAATCCCCGGTTAAGGAGCCATTAACAGAAAATCACTGGCCTGCCACCTCAGAAATTGGCATCATCTTCGGGACTCTGAAAGAAATCTCAACGGGAGTGCATCTTCCATGGATCACGGGTTGTTATGGCTCTTCTAGTTCTGGCTCTGGGCATCGGGTTCATCATTTTGGCAATCGCCGTCCTAAAGATGCATCCCTTTCTGGCGTTGATCCTGGCGGCGATCCTTACCGGGCTTCTATCCCCGGTTCCGCTCACGTCCACCGTCGAAACACGCTCCGAAATCCAAGAAGAATTCCGCCGGTTGCAAGACGAACGCGAGAAAGGCCTGCTCACGCAGGAAGAGTTCGATCGGCTCTCGCAACAATTGCCCTGGGAGCTTCAGGACCGCTGGTTGGCTGAATCGAATCGTTCCGGTGGGCAGGCGGTTCTGGCGCTCGAGCTTACTGCCACCGAGTTTGGTTCGACCGCTGCCGCCATTGGAATCGTGATTGTTCTGGCTGCCCTGATTGGTCAGTGCCTGATGGAGAGCGGTGCTGCCGACAAGATTACGCGTTCGCTTCTCCGGCTGGTCGGCGAACCGCGTGCTCCCCTGGCCCTTCTGGGAAGCGGATATATTCTTTCTGTTCCTATCTTTTTCGATACCGTATTTTTCCTGTTGATCCCGCTGGCTCGGGCCCTCCGAATGAGGACCGGGAAAAAGTATGTGCTCTATGTCATCGCAATTGCGACGGGGGGAGTGATCACGCATTCGCTCGTTCCTCCTACCCCGGGACCACTGATTATGGCTGAGACGATACCGGGGTTGCAGCTGGGCACGGCCATTGCGCTCGGCTTCCTCATAGGACTGGTTCCGGCTCTGGTCGGAGGCTACCTCTATGGTAGTTTCGTGGATCGGCGGCTTGCCATTCCCTTTCGTGAAGTAGCGGGATCCAGCTCAGAGGAACTGGAAGTAATCGTTCAGCGTCCCGAAAGGGAATTACCGGGCCTGATTCCCTCATTGATGCCTATCGTTTTACCGGTTCTTTTGATCACTGGCGATACAGTCCTGCAAAGCCTCAACCAAGCAGGGGTGCTGGCCATTTCCGAGGAGTTTCTCCACCTGGTAGCCTTTTTGGGCAACAAAAACTTTGCCCTGCTGGTGGCTGCGTTCCTCGCGCTCTGGCTTCTGGTTTCCACCCGTAAGCTGACCTTGATCGAATTGCGAGAAAGGATGGAGCCAGCAGTTCTCAGCGCAGGAGTGATCATCTTGATCACCAGCGCCGGCGGTGCCTTTGGAAGGATGCTCTCGCGGACGGGCATCAGCGCCGGACTGCAAGACTACATTGGAGAGACCATCAGTCAGGGCTTCTTCTTGATCCTGCTGGCCTTTGGGCTTTCGTCGCTGATGAAGATCGCACAGGGATCGGGTACCGTCGCTATGATAACGAGTTCGGCGATGATAGCGGCCATAATTGGAAGTAACGACCTCCCGTTTCATCCAATCTATATCTTTGCTGCCATTGGGTTCGGGTCGGTGGTTGTTTCCTGGATGAACGATAGTGCCTTCTGGGTGGTCTGCAAGATGAGTGGCTTCACCGAGAGAGAGACCCTGGCGACCTGGACCAGCGCTCTGATTGTCACCGGTTTCATCGGGCTGCTGGAGGTACTCCTTCTGAGTGCCCTCTTCCCATTGATTTGAAATGGGTTCAAGGGTAACCGCCTGTGAGAGAATAATGAACATGGAGAAGACTCTGTCCCTTGAAGCGATCGCCCGGCTACCCCATCCGGACGATAATTGTGCTGTCGCCGTAAAAGCGCTTTCCGCCGGGCAGCAAGTTGATTACCGGGGACAGAGATGGGTTCTCCGGCGGTCGATCCTGGAAGGACACCGATTCGCAGTGACCACCATAGCAGCCGGGCAACCCCTGCTTTCCTGGGGTCTCCCCTTCGGTCGTGCCCTGCGCGCTATCGAGCCCGGGGAGTACGTTTGCAACGAATTGGTCTTAAAAGAACTTGCTCTTCGTAAGGTACTACCCGATCTTCCCGAGGGACCCAATTTTGCCGATTATGACCTGAACAGCAGGATCGAACCAGGCCAAATTCAGGTTGGTCAGCAGGTTGCACCTGCTCCCTTTCAGTTGACATTCGAAGGATTCGATCGGGGGGCGCGCGGGGTCGGAACTCGCAACTATATTGTGTTGCTGGGAGTTACGTCACAAGCGTCGAGCCTGGTCCGGAGATTGGAACAAAGGCTTGTGCCTCTCGCCGGCCAGGTTCCAGGAGTGGACGGGATCGTCGCGGTGGCACACACAGAGGGAGGTGCCGAGCGACTCCCGCACAACCTCGACCTCCTGCTCCGGACCCTCTCCGGATTTGCTGTCCACCCCAATGTAGGCGCCGTGTTAATCGTCGATCGGGGGAACGAACGAGTCAATCATCAATTACTGAAGC
>DATGOF010000243.1:0-5941 GCA_035306285.1 Acidobacteriota bacterium
CAGGCCGTGAGTGCTCTAAACCCTAAAGCTCTAAAGCCTAAACTAGTGATTTTCGATGGCGCGCGCGCCTTCCTCACATGGCGATTCCGGTTTCTGCAAAGCCATTGGCTGGTGATCCTAGACCGGACCGAATACGATTTCCTAGAGGGCGTGGCTCAGGTTGTCGCCGATAGCGGAAGCGGTAAACAAGTCAGAGTTGGAGATATCGATCTTCCCGCAGGAATTGAACTGCTGGCCTACCAGGAGGCATAGAAGTGACGATCTCCAACGTTGGAAACGCGATTCGGACGTACGAAACCCTGTCTAGACTTAGACGCGAACGTCATGTAACGTACTTTCCTCGCCTGTATCGATTCTCGCGCGCCATTAGCGATATTGAACGCGAGTTCCGCGAGATTTCTGCTGATGACCTGTGGAGCGCCTGGCTCCGCGAGGTAAAACGCCTACGTTATTGGTTCGCCGCTGTCCCCCTGCCGACTAATCACCCTGCCCTTTGTCCCGTCCCAAGTATCGAGCAACTTCGTTCACATGTGCTTAGACTCGAACGATCATACCCCGCCGTGGCAGCGAAGGCATTGACAGTTATTGACGCCCTCGAAGACCTCCTGCTCAAAGGCGAATCACCGTTGCTAACCGTTACGAGTCAGCTGCTTCAGGGGAGTAGTTCTGCTGTCCTCGTGATCGGCGTCAGCAAGATGATTCCACATGTCCAAGAAGAGCTACGCAACCGAGGACTCTATGGAGTCGACGTGATCACCCCAGACGGGCTGCGAGGAAGTAGATGGTATGACCAGCAGGTAGTTGTCGCGACACCGTCGCTCCAGCGAACTTATCCGCACGTGTATTCCGTACCGAAAGCGATCCTTTTGCGGGTTGTTCACGTCGCTTGGGTGAATCCGGCTTCGCTGCCTGCGCCGGCTTTTCCTCATTCCCTTCACAGATCATGCACGCCGACAGAGGTCGTTTATGTTCACAATGCCCCCCAAGCGGCAGACGTCGATAAGATCGAACCGCTTCCCGACACGCTTGACTTCGATGTAACTTTCGACGATGTGGTGCGCGTATCGGGGCGCGGAACGGACGATGTACCGGCGGTCGCGTTGCTGCTAGAAACCGACGAGGTGATCTTTTACGAAAAGGGGTCAAGGACTTTGGTAATTGACCTTGCATCGCCCTCAGGGATCCCCGTTCGCTGGATGTTGGCAGACAACATCCAACCCGGCATGTTTGTGTTAATCCGGACTGATAGATCAGGAGATTACGTGGAAGAGGTGGCCAATAGGATCCTAGGACCAACCATTACGTCGCTCGCCCGCTCGGCGCAGAAGGACTGGAAGCAGCGATTACGAGCGCAGGTCGCTGAAAAGGGGGCTGCTCAGGTTGCTGCCGAGCTTCGAGCGTACGGATGTACTCGTGCCTCAGACACGAACGTCCGGAACTGGATTTCTCCGCAGTCAATTGCCACCCAGGCCTTTAGAGATTTCGAAGCGATAATGAGCTACATTGGCCACCAGGGTTTGGCCAAAGCGTACTGGCAGCTAATGAAACGCCTGCGACGAGCCCACGTAAAGGCAGGACAAACGATCCGAAAAGAACTGGTCTCCCTCGTGACGACAAGCGTTGACTACGAGAAGCTTCTGACGTACGGCAAACAGGATTTTGAATTACGCACTGAAAGGACACAAGGGGTTAGGCTCACGGCGCTCCGGGTTCGACGTGTTATTGAGGGGGAACACAGTACTAATCCCTATCGTCTTGGACAACCACTCACGATCTGAGGAAGAGAGCATGGCTCGCATGATCCCTGCCGTACTGAGCCACAACTGCAGCAGCCCCGGGGAGCGCGAAATCTATTATAGACTGAAACACGCACCGGGGACGCAGGAATGGATTGTGCTTCATTCCCTTGACCTTGCCAATCATAGCAAGCAGATAGCCGGCGAGCTCGACTTTGTAATTATCGTACCGTATCTCGGAGTACTGTGCCTCGAAGTAAAGGCCCACAGACGAATACGCCGTGAAAACGGATTGTGGTACTACGGTTCAAGCACTAAGGGCGACCCGCGTGGTCCATTCCAGCAGGCTGCCGAAGGAATGCACAGCCTCCGGTCAATGCTCACGAGGGCAAGGCCGCACCTTGCGCGCGTTCTGTTCTGGTCGGCAGTGGCATTTCCCTATATCGAGTTTGACGTCCGCTCGGCGGAATGGCACGAATGGCAAGTTATCGACAGCCGACTTTTCCGTTCCCTTCCCTTCGAGCAGATTGTCAAGAGCATTCTTCTTAAAGCGCGAGATCACTTCGCCTCGCGCCCATCTGGGGCGTGGATCCTAAATGTACCTGAGCAACCGGACTTGCAACAGTGTCTTGAGATCGCGGAGTTCCTGCGCCCCAGCTTCGAGATTTATGAAAGCGCTTCGTCGAGAATTAGCCGGATTCACGCTGATTTGAAGCGCTTTACACAGGAGCAGTTCGCTGCGCTCGACGCAATGGAGGACAATGACCGAGTTGTATTTTCAGGCCCCGCGGGAACAGGAAAGACCTTTCTTGCCCTGGAATGCGCTCGCCGCGCCACGGAGCGAGGGTCAAAGGTCCTGTTCATCTGCTTCAATCGCTTGTTGTCTGAGATGCTCCGGCGGGAAGCCGAGGCGTTCCAGGGTCGTATTGAGGTCCGAACGATACACAGCTATATGCTTTCTCTCGCTGGTCGGTCTTTCTCTCCGGATGAGCTCTCTGCCGCGTCAAGCGAGTTTTGGCAAATTGAGCTACCTTCACTGGCCACGGACACCATCGCAGGGATGCCCGAGCACTTACACACTTTCGACGAGCTCATTGTTGACGAGGCACAGGACATTCTCCGTGAGCCATATCTCGACCTCTTGGACCTCTCCTTACGGGGCGGACTTGGATCGGGAAGATGGAGAATGTTCGGCGACTTTGAAAAACAAAACATCTACCGCAGCACCGACCTTGGTTTAAGGCAATTTGTTGAAACCCGGGGCAACAATGCGCCCATTTATCGACTAAGGGTCAATTGTCGCAACACTCCCCGCATCGGGAGCCACGCGGAACTTCTCGGTGGGTTATCCCCTGGTTACACCGGCTTTCTACGTCCAGATGACGAAAGAGATCCCGAAAGACTGTACTATACCAGCCGTCAACATCAAGAAGAACTGTTGCTAGATACACTGGATCGGTTGTTACGTTCCGGTGTAGGTGCCGGTGATATCGTGATTCTATCACCGCTGGCCAATGAGACCTCCGCGGCGGGCAGAGTGCTACAGTCGGCCTGGCGAGATCGCCTGAAACCATACGAGACGTATGCGCACAGCCAGTACATCAGATATACTTCTATCCACGCCTTCAAGGGACTAGAAGCACCGGTAGTAATCGTTACCGATATCGAGAGCTTGTCCCGCGAATACCAAGACCTGTTGTACGTGGCCGCTACTCGAGCTCTCGACCATCTTGTGCTCCTGCTCCGGGATACGACTAGGAACGAATTCGCCCGAGTGCTCAACTTGTGAGGGAGGGACTTTGAATTGACCGTGCATGTCAACAATCGCCTACGTATCCTCGCAGCACTCAGGGAGGAGCTCCTGGGACCTTCGTCAGCAGGTCAGCCCCTCAACCTTGAAGAGCCCATCAGGTTCTCGAGTTGGGAGCGCAGCTATGGACCCTGGAAAGACGCAGCAACGGGGGAAGAGATCCTAACCCGGGAGACTCCAAGCCAGCGTTATGGCGTAGGTGTTCTGTTTCCCCTGACTCAAATGAGAGACGAGCACAGTAACCCCGAAGCTCGCCTGCTGACCGAGATTGCAGGCGAGCCAGCCGTTACACGGGAGCTAGAGACACATGACTATTCCGAAGACGTGCCGGACTTTGAAGTCGAAGCGGAGATTTCTGGCACTTCGTATTCCAGAAGTTTAGAGAGCGAAGGCGACGATTTCGACCTAAGCTCAGCAAATCGTTTAAACCCGAGCAGCATGGGGATAAGCTTCCTCGTGGACATGCCGAAAGGTTCTTCCCTCATTGTGGAGGTCCCCCAGAGACACTCAAAATTTGACTATCCCGTGAACGGCCGATATAAGCGATTTCAGGTCGAAATCGAGGACACAAAGCGAGATTGGTGGGTGCGGGTACCCATAACAATTCGTGCAGAGTTCGCGGATTCCGCAATTCGGACAGCAAATAGGACGCGCGTCTCAGCGCGCCGTGAGCCGACAACCACAAATCTAGCTGGATTGAATGTGCAGGTGGAGGTTTTCGCACGTCCCCACGGGCAGTACCAGCTTGTCACGGTTTCCCTCATTAACCGAACCGATCCGGCTCAAACGACGGGCCTGGTCAAGGATGAAATGCTGCTCTTTCAGTCACATTTTCGAGCCTTCGTTGCTGGGCCCGACGGCCGGCCGATTCGTTGTATCCTTCCCTACCCGGAGTCGCGACACGCGAACGATGAACTCAGCCGATCCTTGGAAGAGGAGTCTCTCGCGCTACTCTATCGAAGTGTTAGGACGTACGCCATTGGTCATGGCTGCGCAGCCGACTGGGACGATCCTGTCGGCGACCGCGTTATTTGGGTCAGTGCAGAACCGTTTCCTATATTCGAAGTCTCGAATATTACACCTAATATACGTAAACTCGACGGAAGTATGCTGCCTGAAATACCGATGCAGCCACTTGCTGGGCTTGTTCCCGAAGACGACGGTTTCCAATTGCTCCAAGAATTAGTAGACGCCTATCAGGACTGGATAAGGGAGAAACTGAAGACGATTCCTCAACTCCCCCGGAACTACCACCGGGCAGCCGCGCACCACCTTGAGCAGTGTGCGGAAGCATGTGAACGGATGAAAACCGGGCTTGACCTCTTAAGGAACAATGACGTCGCTAGGAAGGCATTTCAGCTCGCGAACCGTGCTGTCCTCTTGCAGCAGATTCGGGGGCAGATTAAGAGGAGAGCGCTTGAATACGACTGTCGCTCCAGGACCGAGCGTCTGGCACCACTCAAGGAAGCACCGGATCCCTTAAGTCCGCCGCCCGGCCGCGGTAAGTGGCGTCCATTCCAGATCGCGTTTCTTCTTATGACTATCGAATCCGTGTTCAACGGCAGATCCCCAGACAGAGAGGTAGTTGAACTCATCTGGTTCCCGACGGGCGGTGGAAAGACAGAAGCGTACCTCGCTCTCGCAGCGTTCTCAATGTTTTCTAGGCGGCTAAAGGACCCTGCGGACGCAGGTGTTGAGGTGCTCATGCGATACACTCTTAGGCTCCTCACGGCCCAACAGTTCCAGCGGGCGGCCTCGCTGATTTGCGCGATGGAACATATCCGAAGAAGCGATCCAGAGAAATCCCTAGGTGATACGGAGTTTTCCATTGGGATCTGGGTGGGAGGCGACAATACACCCAATACACGCGAGAAAGCGAGACGGATTCTCAGGCTACTTGAGCGGTCTGACCCCAGAGCCACCAACACATTCGTTCTCACCCAGTGCCCGTGGTGTGCGGCCCAGATAGGTCCGATAAGACTGCTAGGAAAGCCAAGCCAATCGGATAGGCATGTTCGGGGTTACGAAGAGGCAGAAGGAACCGTAATACTGCGCTGTACCGATCCGGACTGCGAATTCCGGCATCGGCTTCCGGTGTACGTTATTGACGAGGATATCTACGATGCAAGGCCCACCTTTGTCATTGGTACCGTTGACAAGTTCGCTATGCTCGCATGGAACGAGAAGGCTAGAGCCCTGTTCGGACGCGACCAGAAGGCCCGTCAGGTCTATAGCCCGCCAGGCCTCATCATCCAGGATGAGTTGCACCTAATCTCGGGACCACTTGGATCCATGGTCGGGCTGTATGAAACCGTCGTTGAGGAGCTATGTACCGACCGCCGTGGCGACACACCAATTCCGCCAAAAATCGTGTGTTCTACGGCCACGATTCGCC
>DATGOF010000244.1:0-7001 GCA_035306285.1 Acidobacteriota bacterium
TGCCGCCTGGATTTCAATGGATTCAGGAGTGGTCAGGACCGATTCAATGACTTCCGACCCGGTAATGGTTTGGATGGTTCCCATCAAGAAGGCAGGCGAGTCCTGTTGGAAGATGTGATGCAAGAGCGTAGTCGTGGTCGTCTTTCCGTTGGTTCCGGTAACTCCAACTAGCTTGAGAGATTGTGAAGGATTGTCGAAGAAGGTATTCGCACAGGAGGCCATGAATCGACGAATCGCATGAGTCCGAATCCATGGGACTGGAAAATGATCGGGCGGCTGTCGTTCTGAGGCTACGGCGGCCGCTCCTCGCTCGAGGGCGTGATCGATAAATAGATGTCCGTCGGTCCGCATTCCCTCAATGGCGAAGAATAAGGCACCTTCCTCCACCTGTCGGGAATCGTAGGCCAGCGATGATATATTTGTCGTCTTCCCGATCTCAGTCATCACTTCGACGTCCTGCCTCACTTCGGAAAGCAACTTCTTCAGATCCATTTGTAGGTTTCTCGCTGTCGGCAAAGAAGACTTCGCACACTGAACCTTTGGACACACGGGTACCGGGAACTGGTCTCTGTCCAACGGCTACTCCCCTCCCGTTTACCTTGAGCTGAAGCCCTAGTCTAGCGCACTCCCTGGCAACGGCGCGCAGGCTCATCCCCCTGAAATCGGGCATCTTACCGGAGCCTAATCCGACAGTCACGAGTTGCCCGTCCTCAAGGGACGAGGAGTGGGTCTCGATGCTGGGAATTGCCGCCTCCTCCGCTTCTGGCGGGAGGGCCTCATCGTCAAGTTGTCCGGCGATTTGCTCGGCGATAGCCGGCCGGACTTCAGCAGTTGACGCTGTCCCTTCAGCAGTTTCGAGTATCGCTACAGTGTCGTCTGGAAGCCCCGCGGGTTGATCCTGCGGTACCTCCAGGTGTATCAAGGCGCGTTCCATTATTTCCTTGAAGGCAGGACCCGCCACGTAGCCTCCATAGGCAATTCCCTTCGGCTCGTCAATGACAACAATGGTCAGAAGCGCTGGATTATCGATTGGAGCGAAACCGACGAAGGAAGCAACGTACTTGGTGGTTGAGTATCGGCCGTTGATAATCTTCTGGGCGGTTCCGGTCTTGCCCGCTGCCGAATACCCCCGAAGTGCGGCACGCTGGCCCGTTCCCTCGTGAATGACCAGGGCCATAGCTTCCTTCATCTGACGCACAGTAGATTCATTAAGAACGGGCGCACTCGAGAGTTCCGGCCGATAGGTAACTTCTCCATGTGGATTCATCAGATAACGGACAATGTGAGGCTTGACGAGGTGTCCCCCATTGGCAAGGACGGCGGCGGCTCGAATCATCTGAAGCGCCGTGACTCCGATCTCTTGCCCGATTGAAAGGGCCCCGATCGACAGTCGAGACCACTGGGTGGTAGGGCGGAGCAGGCCTTCCTCTTCCCCCGGTAGCTCTATGCCGGTTTCCCGTCCGAAGCCAAAGGAACGGATGTAGTTGTAGAGCCTCTCTTCACCCAGACGAAGGCCCAGCTTGACGGTCCCAATGTTGCTGGATCTGGAAAGGACCTCCGCAAAAGTCAGGTCTTCGAAGTGTCGTGTAGCCTCCCGGTAGACCTTCCCCGCTAGCCTGACGGTTCCCGGTCGGCAGTCGATAAGCTCGAGAGGGTGGCTGAGATCCTCATTTAAGACTCCCGAGAGGGTTACGATCTTGAATGTGCTACCGGGCTCGTAGATATTGAGGATGCCGCGGTTGCGACGGGCGGCAGCAGGAAAATCCTGATAGTGATTGGGGTTGAAGGTCGGGTAGGAACACATGGCGAGGATCTCACCGCTGTGCGGATTCATCATTATGACTGTACCCGCCTGTGCACCCGTCGATTCAACCGTTTTGGCCAGGACCTGTTCACCGATGTGCTGAAGGGTTCTATCCAGTGTTAAGACCAGGGTAGAACCATCGTCATCGGGGGTGGCCTCCTCCCGGTGGAAGCTGTTGCGTCGTGCATCGACTCGCAGCCGGACGCGGCGACTCCGGCCCTTGAGTTCTTCATTGAAATAGTATTCGAGGCCGCCGAGTCCGTCATTGTCGACTCCCACAAAGCCCAAGACGTGAGCAGCCAGCTCTAAATTAGGGTAGACGCGCTTGCTGTCCGGTTGACGTCCGATTCCGGGTAGGGCCAGTTTGTCAAGTTCTCTGGATTGCAGAGGAGAAATCTTTCGCTTCAAGAAAACGAATTCGCGGTTGGAAGTCAGTTTCTGATGTATTAGGTCCGCCGGTTCATCCAGAATGGGGGCAAGGATTTCGGCGGTTCGAAGAGGATCCTGAACTTGGGCAGGCCGAGCGAAGACGGATTGAGCCTCTATGCTGATTGCCAGTTCTTCTAGATTCCTGTCAAGTATGTCACCCCTTTTTGGGCTTAGAAATGCGAAGCCCTCCTGCTGTGCAGCCGCCTGTTTGCGGTAGTGATCGTTTTTCAGGACTTGAAGGTCGACCAGCCGAATTACGAGGAGCGCGCACCATAAGGTAAGGACAAGATAGACCAGTATCAGTCTGTGGAGGATGGTTGATTTCGCTGTCTTTTTCTCTTCAAAGGAGTTCATTCATGTAAGACACTGGTCTGTGGTCGCGACTCTGCTAACAAGTTTTCGGAGGGCGCAGCCTTGATTTGATCGACGTCCAGGATCATGACCTCTGCATGATTGGAACTGATCAACCCCATACCGCGGGCAACTCTTTCTATCTTGTCGGGATTGGTTAAAGCGTTCAGTTCGGCCCGCATGGCGTTGTTGCCCTCGATCAATTGGGTGTTTTCCCGCTTCAACTGTTCCATCTCGTACTGGATCGATAGAATCTCATTGTTAATCCAGGCATAGGACAAGATTAAGGCAACGAAGAGGCCGCCCACGCTAATCCAGCGTGCCATCGTAGAAATGGTTCCCTGATCACTGGTTCGGATTGCTCGGTTGCTAATCTGCTGGTAATTTAGGTCCACCATAACGTCATTCCTCCGCTGTGCGCTCCGCTGCTCTTAATCTGGCACTTCGAGCCCTCGGATTGCGGGAGATCTCTGCTTCCGAGGGATACAGGGGCTTGCGAGTTAGAATTGAAATTTTGGCCCGACGAGGACAGGTACAAAGGTCGCGCGGTTTGAAGCAAATACACTTTCCCGCCTGTTTTTGGAAGGTCCGTTTGACGATGCGATCTTCGAGCGAGTGAAAAGCGATGATGACCAGTCGCCCTTGAGGATTCAGCAAATCAATTGTGTGCTCGAGAAACTCTTCCAATCCAACCAGTTCCTGGTTGACTTCGATTCGCAGAGCCTGGAAGACACGGGTGGCGGGATGGATACGGCCGTGTCTTCTTCCTTTCACCTTTTCAATCAGACGTGCCAGGTCACCTGTCGTTTGAAAGGCAGCCTGCCGACGTCTGGCTACGATGGCGGCCGCAATCTTGCGCGCCTGCGGCTCTTCCCCAAATTCCTTGAAGATGCGCACCAGCTCAGGTTCTGGCAACTGGTTTACCAGGTGGGCCGCAGTCGTCCTCTGCTCACGGTCCATGCGCATATCAAGGGGACCTTCTTCCTGGAAGCTGAAGCCACGTTCCGGAGTCAAAAGCTGCAAAGTCGAGACGCCCAGATCGAGCAGACATCCGTCAATTTTGTCGATGCCTATGTTGCGCAGAATCAAAGGAAGATTCTTGAAGTTCTCCCGGTAGAATGAAACCAGGGGGCTCCCTCCCAGTTCCGCTCGAGCGATTTCCAGTGCTTCCTCGTCGCGATCGAGGGCGATTAGCTGCCCGTGTCCCTGTAACTGGGCGAGGATTCTTTTCGCGTGGCCTCCCAGGCCTACGGTAGCGTCGACATAAATTTTCCCGGGACGCACATTGAGCAATTCGACTGCTTCGTCCAGAAGAACCGGTATGTGTTCGACAGCCACTTGCATTTTCTCTTCTTCAGATTCCCAGGTCTGCCAGGGCGCTGGCGTCTTCGTCTGTATATGGGTCGCTTTCCAGTAGCTCCAGGAAGCGTGTCTGATTCCAGACTTCGAGATAGTTGAGGTACCCAATTACAGCGACGTCGCCATCGATCGAAGCGGCCTCGCGTAAATGGGGCTGGATCAGGACCCGTCCCTGCTTATCGATTGACGACACCTGTCCAAAGTAAGCCGTATTTCTCAGGAACTTTACTTTGGCCGGCCGCATCTTCGGCGGCTCCAATAGCTTGGCTTCAATCTGCTCCCACTCGGAGAGGGGGTAGATCAAAGCATTCTGACCGGTCACGCTGGTCACAAAGAGGTCACTACCGTAGGCGTCTTCGAGAATTTTTCGGTGAGCCGTGGGAATCTTAAGCCGCCCCTGTGCATCAACTTTTGCGGGAAAGTTGCCCCTGAAAACCACGACTCAGTCACCTCATCATCCCGACATGTCTGTCCACTCTGGACCTATTTAGTCCGATCTAGTCCAGAATAGTCCAACTTTCGAGCATGAGTGTCAAGTGAAAAGTGAAAGAATTCCTGGCTTTAGAGAAAGGAATCGGGCTTTCCGCTTCGTCTGTACCTTACCAAGCGGGTGGAATCCGAAATTTCAGTGGAGATTATCCGACAGGATCTCCATAATGCTGCCTAGAAGTTTGGAGGGAAACAAGCGAACCAGGACGACCGACCCGGTGGTCTGTGGTCGCACGGCGGTAAATGAGAAAGGTGAAGGAAGCGGTTTAATGGGCGTCTGGGAGGATGCCGGGACAGCTTCCCGAGGCCGTTCTTGCCGGGCTCGCTTCCGAGATCAGCGGAAAGGACCGAGATGATGAAATTTAAGAAGAGCCTTGTTTTAGTTCTGTCTGGATGGCTGGTTTCCATCACCCTGTTGGCGGGCGACGGAGTAGAAGTGCGACCGGTTGCTGGGGAGAACCGCGTCGAGATCCTGATCAATGGAAAACATTTCACCAGCTATCACTACAACACGCAGCTTCGTCGTCAAAAGCCTTTCTTCTATCCTGTGTTTTCTCCGGCCGGAGTGAAGGTGAACAGAGACTACCCCATGAAAGAAGGTGTCGCCGGTGAAAGCGACGACCACCCTCATCACCAATCCGTCTTTTTCGGCTACGGGGCCACCAATGGTGCTGACTTCTGGAGCAACATGAACGATGAAAAGATCGTTCATCGCGCGATTCTCAGCCACTCGAGTGGAGAAGTTGGAACTTTACAGTTTTTGGCCGACTGGGTAACAGCCCAGGATGAGCTTGTGGCTCAGGAACAGAGGAGGGTGCGCTTTGGTGCAGCGGAAGGGGCTTTCTGGATGGACCATGATATCGAAGTGACGGCACTCGACAATCCTGTCACCTTCGAAGATACGAAAGAGGGCATTTTTGCCATTCGCTTGAGTGATCAGCTCAGGGAAGATAAGGGAACAGGGCGCTATGTCAATGCCTACGGGGTTGAGACCAGCCAGGCCATCTGGGGCAAACGCTCACCGTGGGTAGCAATCCGAGGGGAGGTGGACGGGCAGCCGGTGACGGTGGCCATTTTCGACCATCCTACCACTGTCCATTATCCATCCTACTGGCACGCCCGAGGCTACGGCCTGTTTGCCGTCAATCCGTTCGGTCGGAAGGACTATATGGAGGGCTATCCTGAACTGGGATACCGGCTGGCTCCTTACGAAAGTTTCCACTTCCGGTATCGGATCGTCGTTTATGACGGAAAGGTGGACCAGGAACGTCTCATCAACGATTATCTGACGTTTATGGAAGAATGATTATCGCCGTAATGTCCGACAGCCACGACAATATTTGGCGATTGGACGCAGCAATGGATCAAATGAATGAAGCAGAGCTCCTTATCCATTGCGGCGATCTGTGTTCTCCTTTCGTGATCCACCACATTGGAAAGGCCGCACGAGGCCGGCCGATTCATGTGGTCTGGGGGAATAATGAAGGGGATATCCGCCTGATATGCGAGGTCGCTTCGCGATATCAGAACGTTCACTTGCAAGGAGATTTCGCAGAACTGGAGATCGAGGGACTGCGCGTCGCTGTCAATCACTATCCGGAGATTGCCCTCTCATTGGCCGCCAGCGGGCGCTACGATCTCGTCTGTTATGGACATGACCACCAAGCCCGCAAGCAAAAAGTGGGTGACTGCCTTCTTCTCAACCCGGGGGAGTTAATGGGAATGAAAGGGCAGGCAACTTTCGCCCTCTTCGACACAGAGACCAGAGATGCCAGCTTCGTCGAGTTGCCCTAACCAGCGGATGCATAGTCACTAAAGCCCCAGAGAGTACAATCCAGAAGGTGCCTGCCCACCGCTGGGAAAGCGGCGGCGAATTCTTGGTTTGATGCCTCGACCTCTAAAGCGGGTAAGTGTCAAGGGATTTCTGGATTTCTGCAACAGCCGACTCTAACGGAACCACACGATGCTCCTTGTCTTTTCGAGAGAAAAGCTCGACCTCTCCCTGGCTGAGCTTCTTTCCGACGGTTACGCGAATCGGGATTCCGACCAGCTCAGCATCCTTGAATTTAACGCCGGGTCGCTCATCGCGATCATCTAGGATGCATTCGATTCCGAGTTGACTGAGTTTCGCATACAACTGTCCCGCTGCGGCTTTTTGATCCGGGTCGTCCGGGCGCAAAAGCGAAATCACGACTTCGAATGGAGCGATGCTGCGCGGCCACACAATGCCCTGCTCGTCGTGGTAGAGTTCGACGGCGGAAGTCATAATCCGTTCCACTCCGATTCCATAGCTTCCCATGATCACCGGAACAGGCTCGCCGTCTTTTCCCAGAACGGTAGCATTCATTGACTTGCTGTACTTGTATCCGAGTTTGAAGATGTGACCGACTTCGATTGCTTTTGAGACTTTCAGGGGACGTGCGCAGTTAATACAGGCTTGGCCCGCTTCGACTGACCGCAAGTCAACATATCGGGCATTGAAATCCTGATCGGGAGTGACATTCTTAAGGTGGTAGTCGTCCTGGTTGGCCCCACATATCATAAGACGCCTGCCTTTTAACGAGAGGTC
>DATGOF010000245.1:0-2761 GCA_035306285.1 Acidobacteriota bacterium
TTGCTTAGCTGTTTACGGCTACAATCCGAAGATTCGACGGTGAAGCAGAGTCAACACTCAACGGTTTGTGCCCGCCCGGGCGGGCACAACGGGCACCACGTTGCCCTTGACAATTTATGGCCTTCTCATGGAAGGCACAGAAAACGCAGAGTTTTACAAATTTAGTTTGACAACCGTAGAAGACTTCTTTTACAGTTGTAGTTGATGAAACTTACTGGAGTCGAATGGGAGCTGATGAAGGTCATTTGGCGGAAGAGTCCCGTCTCGGCTCGACAGGTGCTGGAAGCCGTCCGACAGGAAAAGGACTGGGCCTACTCGACCGTCAAGACAATGCTTGACCGGCTGGTTGAAAAGGGTGCCCTGGCCTCCGAGATGAAGGGCAATACGGCTTTCTATCGTCCCCTTCTCAGCCAGGAAAAAGCCCGTCGCTCGGCTGTGGGATCCCTGGTCGAGAAGGCCTTCGACGGAGCCTTCGGACATTTCATGGCCTTTCTTCTGGAAGAGGAGAAGCTAAGTCCGGAAGAAAGGCGGGAACTGGCCAGACGGCTGGAGAAACTCAGTCAAAAGGAGTCCAGCGATGATTGACACCTGGTGGCAGTGGATCTCGGCAATTGTCATTCAAAGCTCGATCCTCATACTGGGCCTGGCTATCGTGGACCGGCTGATCGGCCATCGGATCTGGCCGCAGATTCGTCTGCTGCTGTGGACACTGGTCCTGCTCAAGCTGGTCTTGCCGCCCGGCCTGAGCTCTCCGGTGAGTCTGCGTTCTCAGCTGGATCGGATCCAGGAGAATGTATTTCGGCGGGAGCATACGGTTCTGCAGCCGGCCGAGGAATACCTGGCCTTTCAATGGCCTGCTATTGAGGAGCGACAAAGCGAGCCTCCCCTGAGGACGGAAGCCGCACTAGGGAACACTAAGCCTGTCACGGCTAATCCAGATACCGCGGCAGATTCGATTGCTATCTCCGGTTCGACTTCCATCCCGATTTCCGCTATTTCGTGGCGGCCGATTCTTTTTGCGGTTTGGATGCTCGGGGCCATCGCAACTGTGAGTATCAGCATCTGGCGATTTCGAAAAGTCAGCCGAAGGCTGCTTCGCTCTTGTGAGAAAGTAACGGACGAAATCAAACAGGAAATCGGTGAAGCCGCGAAGCTGGTTGGTCTATCCAGGGTGCCCGCTCCAATTCTTTCGAATTCGCTAACCTCCCCGGCTGTTTTTGGCATTTTCCGGCCCATCATTGTTTTGCCACGAACCTTCACCGCACTGAACGCAACCGACCGGCGCAATGTGCTCGTCCATGAACTTCTCCACATCCGTCGCAAGGATCTGCTCGGGCAAAGGATCGTCCTCGGACTACAGATCATTTACTGGTTCAACCCGCTGTTGATCCTGGTACGGAAGAAGATCCAGCATCTTCAGGAACTGTGCTGTGATGCGGCTGCCGCTCGAAAGCTAGAGAAGGAGACTGAAGGTTACCGAGAAACGCTGGTGCGCGTCTCTCGCAAATGGATCACGGACCAGTCATTCAATGTCGGTCAGATGGCGCTGCTGGAGGATCGGAGCCGCATTTTGCAACGGCTGATCTGGTTGGAACGTTCCTGGTGGAAATATCGAAGGACGGGATTGTTACTTTCCAGTGTTTCGGCGGTTCTGTTTCTCGCCGCGATCCTCCCGATGGCAGCGGAGTCGCAACCAAAGGTCGGCGGCTTTACAGTCATCACTGCCCGTACCTTCCAGGCGGTCGGCTCCGGGAACGCAAACACTTACCTGGTGGAAATGACAGTCTTCTTTCAGAGCGAGGATGGATCATCCAGGCAATTCTCAATTGTGTACAGAGATGGTAAGACTCACCTTCGTCCTCCCAGCCCAGTTCAGACCAGAGGTGATCTGTGCAAAGCTATTCCTGATGATCCCGAGTTCATCGGTGAGTCCGAAGTCGGTGGGTACAGAACGCTGGTCAGAGGCTTTGGTAGAACAAGGTACTATTCGGAAGAATATTTCGCACCCGACCTGGGTTGCTGGATGGTTCAATCTTTCAATGTCCACAATACTGGCGTTTATCAGACCCGATTGCTGGCTGTTCTCGAGGGCATTGCAGCCAATGACGCCTTCCGGGACAACCCGGTGCCGCTGGGCCTCTTCACTGGCGAGCCGGAACAATTAGAGACGCTGAGCCAAGCCTATCCGGGCGTAATATCACTGATCGCCGAGTATGAAAAGCAGTTCTCAGACCTTCCCTCGTTCGAAACATATCTTCTCACGCAACAGGAACAGCGGGAAACGGTAGCTGGCGGAGTGTCAGAGCTGGCTGGAGCGATGGAGCCGTTTGAGTATCCCTTCGGAATCCCTCTTGCCCTGGGCGGCCGGATTGGACCGGACGGTTCCGTCTACTTATCCTCCCGCGGAACCAGCGAAATCCACCGCTGCGACCCCAACGGGGAAGTTCTTGATAACTACTACCTTGGAAGCCAGGAGAACTTCTTTGATGCTGAAACCTTTGTCATTGATACACAGGGAAGATTGCATGTTGTACTTGGGTACGCGATGAATGGGAAGTTTGAAGGGTGGAAGCTTCGCCGTTTTGAGAGCCCGGAGATTTACGATGAGTTCTGGTTGGACGAACGAGTGCTACGCCCGCAAGATCTCCATGTTGATTCACTTGGCAACTATTATTTCCTGGATGGCGATGGCTGGCCAATCAGAAATCCAAGCTTACCGCCGCGGTTTTTCGTCAAGTGGTATTCACCCGTGGGAACGCAA
>DATGOF010000246.1:0-6036 GCA_035306285.1 Acidobacteriota bacterium
GGAGAGGAAAAGGACTCTGATGGGGCGCGAGCGGCCGCTCGTCTCCCCATCGAATCGGAATACGTTATCCTTGGAGAACCGACAGAGAATCGTCTGGCGGCCGGCCAGAAAGGTACCATAGTTTTCC
Source organism: Acidobacteriota bacterium (assembly GCA_035306285.1). GTDB lineage: Bacteria > Acidobacteriota > UBA6911 > RPQK01 > JAPXNP01 > DATGOF01. The sequence goes on from DATGOF010000246.1 coordinate 128, forward strand.
GACTGCGGGCCGCGGGGAAAGAAGGCCATTCCGCTTATCCGGAACTGGGGAGCTCAGCGATTCATCAGTTGATCGAGTTGTTGTCAACATGGCAGAAGATGGACTGGAGTCGCGACGAAGAAATGGGGGCTAATACCTTAAATATTGGAAAAATAAGTGGCGGGACGGGAGCCAACGTGATAGCCGGAAAAGCAGAGGCTGAGGGGATCATGCGGCTGGCAACTCCATCCGGCCCGGTCCTGGAGCGGATGAAAAATGATCTACCCAACTCGGTTGATCTGGATGTCGTCAGCTTTTCGGAACCTATGCGCCTTTTCGTTCTCGATGGCTTTGATCGAACCGTCGTGTCCTTTGGGTCTGACGCTCCCTATTTGAGAACCCTTGGGGAAGTGCTGATGCTGGGACCAGGTTCGATTCGCTACGCTCACAGTGCCGAAGAACAGGTGACCGTTGGAGAGTTGGAACAGGCAAAACGGCTCTACATTCGTCTGGTCAAAGAGCTGCTTTCGCGAAGCAATGGCTGAGGAACAGCGCAGATGATTGTCATGAAATTTGGAGGAACCTCGGTAGAGAATGCAGCTGCCTTCCGTCGGGTGGCCGATATAGTCGCGGCGCGAAGAGAGAAGGTCCCAATTGTCGTAGTATCGGCAACCGGAAAAACTACCGATGAACTGGTCACTCTCTGTCTTCACGCATCGGCGGGAGATCAGGACGAAGCCAAGGGGCTTATCGATTGGATTATTAAGAAACATCAGAAGATTGTGCAGGATCTGGGCCTGCGAGAGGATGAACTTTTGTCCCAGGTCTTGGCGGAAGCAAAGAAGCGACTGCAGGACTGTTGTCGAGCAATGATGGAGACCGGTCAGGCGCCGGCAGCCGATCGGGATGCCCTGCTCGGAATCGGTGAATTTCTCTCGAGCCGAATCCTGGCTCGCTTCCTGGAATCGGAAAAGATTCCGTCGCAATGGGTCGACGCTCGCCAGTTTATGATGACCGACTCCTCATTCGGTAGGGCCAGGCCGCTTGTAGCCGAGTCGAAGAAGCGGATCGACCCCCTCATAACCCCCCTCATTTCGAAAGGGATTGTTGCTGTGATGCAAGGCTTCGTCGGCAGCGACCTGGAGGGGCACAGCACCACTCTCGGGCGGGGAGGTTCCGACTACTCTGCAACACTGGTAGCGGCGCTGACCGAAGCTGAGGCGGTGGAGATCTGGACCGATGTTGACGGCGTGATGACGGCAGATCCGACCCTTGTCCCAGAAGCCAGGCGGATCCGACGAATGACTTTCCAGGAGGCTTCCGAACTCGCCTACTTTGGAGCGAAAGTACTGCATCCCGCTACCATACTTCCAGCAGTGGAGAAAGGTATTCCTGTTTATGTCCTCAATTCAAGAAGGCCGCGGGAAGGTGGTACCGAAATTCTCCCGGCATTGAATCCTTTGCCTTTTCCGCGCGGAGATTACCGCCGGTGGCCTGTCAAATCGATCGCCTACAAAGAAGGCCTTTCGGTCATCATGATCAAGTCGACCCGGATGTTGATGGCCTACGGGTTTCTGGCTGGAATATTTGAAATTTTCGCCCGTTACCGTACCTCTGTTGACCTGGTCTCGACGTCGGAAGTCAGTGTATCTGTAACCATCGATAATCCGGAGCACCTTCCCCAGATCCTTAAGGAATTGTCAGAATTCGCTGAAGTGGAGGTTCTCGAGAGAAAGGCAATCGTTTGCGTGGTGGGGGAGAATATCGGGCGGATTCCCGGCACAGCCGCTCGAATCTTTGGCACTCTGGATGATTTCCGGATTCATCTCATCTCTCAAGGGGCGTCCGATGTCAATATCAGCTTCGTCATCGATGAGGAGGATATTCCTGCAGTGGTTCGCCGACTGCACGAGAGAATCTTCGCCGGTGAACTGGACACAGACATTTTCGCACTGCCAGTAGGCGCATAACAGGTCAATCCGCTTGCAAGGACGAGATATTGATGAGAATCGCTCTTTCCGGCTACGGTCGTATGGGAAAACAGGTTGAAGCAGTGGCTCGCGAGATGGGCGACGAAGTGGTTGCGATCTTTGAGTACGATGCTCCCCTAACTCCAGAATCAGAGTTGAACGGGGCGGAGGTGCTGATCAGCTTCAGCCAACCCGATGCGGTCGTGCCGGTGTTGCGTGCAGCCGCCCGGCATCAGCTCCCAGTCGTGGAAGGGACCACCGGGTGGTACGGCCAACTTTCCGAGGTAAAAGCCCTTTCGGAGCTATCGCTGATTTATAGTCCCAATTTTTCGATTGGTGTTTACCAGTTCATGAAGATCATTGAAAAGGCTGCAGAACTAATGGGCGCAGTGGGAGACTACGACACATACATTCATGAGTGGCATCATTCCGGCAAGATCGACAGTCCCAGTGGCACAGCTCGAAAGCTGGCTGAGATCATCCTGGAGAAATTTCCCGGTAAGAGCAAGGCGCTTTATGACACTTGTCACCGTAAGATTGAGACTGGAGAATTGCACGTTACCTCGACTCGAGTCGGTCGAGTGCCTGGCATCCACGAAGTCGGGTTTGATGCTGTCGCGGACTCGATTCAAGTCCGGCACACAGCTCACGGTCGAGAGGCCTTTGCCAGAGGAGCCGTCAGAGCAGCTCACTGGATCGTTGGGAAAAAAGGAATATTTACAATGGACGATTTTATGAACTCGATTTCGGAAAGGACGAGCTAATGGACGTGACACGATTTCGAGGATCGACGGTTGCACTGGTAACGCCATTTGATGAGCGTGGAGAAGTGGATGAGGCCCGACTGAGAAAACTCGTAGACTGGCAGATTGAGGAAGGGACACATGTCATCCTGGCTATGGGCACGACGGGTGAGAGTGCGACTCTCTCTCATGAAGAGCATCACCGCGTGATGCAGATTATCGTAGAGCAGGTCAATCGCCGGGTGCCGGTTCTTTGCGGCGCCGGGAGCAATGCCACCAGCGAGGCCGTCGACCTCACCCGTCATGCTACCGACATTGGAGCGGATGGTATCCTGTCGGTGGCACCCTATTACAACAAGCCGACGCAGGAAGGTTTATTCCAGCATTTTAAAGCCATTGCGGAGAACACTGATCTGCCGGTTTTTGTCTATAACGTTCCCGGAAGGACGGGCTCTAATATTACAGCCGAGACAACGCTTCGGCTGGCTGAAGTTCCCAATATTGCAGGGATAAAGGAGGCCAGCGGCGATCTTTCGCAGATCATGGAGATTTTGCGATGCCGCCCACCGGATTTTCTAGTTTTATCGGGTGACGATGCGTTCGCATTTCCAGTTATGGCACTGGGAGGAGACGGCATCATCTCAGTAGTGGCCAACGAGACTCCCGGCCTTTTAAGCCAGATGGTTGAGGCAGCTTTGAGCGGGAAATGGGACGAAGCTCGCCGATTACACTTTCAATTGTTGCCTCTAATGGATGCGAATTTTATCGAAAGTAATCCGATTCCTGTGAAGGCGGCGATGGCAATGATGGGGCTGTTAGAGGAAAACTACCGACTCCCCCTGGTGCCGATGCGTGAGGAGAATCGACAGAAACTGAAGAATGTTCTTCAGGAATTGAAGTTGATTTAGAGGCACTGAAGCTGATCCAGCGAGCGTGCGGCAGCCGGAGAGGAAACGAATGCAGCAGTTAAGGGAAAACATAGAAGCACTTTACGAACGAAGAATTGAACTGTCTGATAACAAAGTTCAGGATCTTCTTGGAGAGTTCCTGCGACTTCTCAACTCCGGAAAGATTCGAGCGGCGGAACCGGCTAATGGCGACTGGAAAGTAAACGCGTGGGTGAAAAAAGGAATTCTGGTCGGTTTTCGAGTCGGGCAGCTGAAGGATTTCTCGGAGGGAAGTTTTCGCTTTTTTGACAAGCACACCTATCCTCTGAGGGACACGCAGATTGCCGAAAATGTGCGCCTCGTACCTGGAGGGAGCAGCGTTCGGACGGGAAGTTACCTGGCTCCGGGAGTGGTTGTCATGCCTCCGGCTTATGTGAACGTGGGAGCTTACGTAGGCGAGGGCACGATGGTGGATTCTCACGCTCTCGTTGGATCGTGTGCTCAGATTGGGGCACGGGTTCATCTCAGCGCCGGAAGCCAGATTGGAGGAGTTCTGGAACCCGTTGGAGCAACACCAGTCATCATTGAAGACGACGTGATGGTCGGCGGCAACTGCGGGATCTATGAAGGAACGCGAGTCGGATCGGGAGCTGTCATTGGCGCCGGTACTATCCTGACTGGTTCGATTCCGGTTTACGATCTTGTCCGGCGTGAGACGCTCCGAGGAGGCCAGGATGGCCCTTTAATCATTCCTCCACGAGCGGTGGTCATTCCAGGCAGCCGTCCAGTAGAGACGAGCGACTACGCAACCTCCTTTCGGCTGCACGCGGCCTGTGCTTTGATCGTAAAGTATCGTGACGAGCGCACGGACGCGGCTACTGCTCTGGAGGACGCTCTCAGATAAAGTGTCCAAATTTCGTCACGACCAGCTAAAAGGGCAGCTAGAAAGCGTTACCGATCCCTTACCGTCCGGCCCGATCGTCCAGGAGCGGGAGAAGTCGATCGGCTTGGACTGCTCCGTTGAATCGAAGGTGCCACACTTCGAGGAGCTGGAGCTGATCGTCGCGATGGTTCAATCCGGGAAGCCGGAGGTCTCACTGGTTCCTGCCGCCGCGGAACTACAATTCTACGTTCCGGTATCACCCGTCGCGGAACCGTCGTTCTGGGGCTGACGTCTCGAGACACGGAAGGCGTGCGGCGTTCGATATCGAGGCTCTCCCTTTGTTGCCTGCGAGGTGGAACGGTGATGCGTGAATTGCGATCCTGTATGGTTTGCCGATCAAGCAACCTTTCCGAAAAGCTTCGTGCGGGGGAAACAGAAGGCGAGTCAAAAGAAGGGACCGGTCGCGTATAGCCCTCTTCCCGTGTCGTCGTGGAAGTTCGAGCTTCTCTAACGGGCCGACTCGGTGTAATAGTGACCACCCTTGGACTGCGCGATGGAACTGCTCGACCTATCGTTGGGCTGGCCTCAGATCGATCAAGTTGTGCACTCGGGGATTGTGCCAGCCGTTCCGCAATCCGATCTCTCTGAAGCGGCCGCAGACTGGTTGCGAGCGACTCGCCTGGTACTAAAAAGCGATCGGTGGCGGCACGTCCTGAGATGAAATCGCCTCGTGGAATCACGGTAATACCATCCGGGTGAGGATCGACGATGCGAGAGCCGATATTGACAATCCGACTTCGTTCGACATGCACCGGGTCTCGTGGGCCCCTGGGTTTCCAACCGATGAATCCGCGTCCGAAGTAGAAATTCACGATTGCCGGAGACCAGATCTTGAAACTGGGTACCCAGCACCAGCGGCGGAAGCCCCGATCATACACCCAGGAACCATAATGATAGGGGGCCCATCCCCAGGGCTCATGTCCAATCCAGGTCCACCCCCAACGAGGATAATTCAGCCAGCGGCCGTAGCGGAAAGGGGACCAGCTGTGGCCCACGTTCGGCCACCAGACTCGTCCGTAAGGACTCAAATAGCCCCAACGGCCATATAGATTCAGGTCGTAATAGCCGGGACGGATATCCTCGCTTTCCGGAGCATAGAGACCGCCGGCATAAAGGGCGTCGCGGCGATCATTCCAGATGTCCAGGTCATCCAACTCATAGCGGTGAGATGAAGCGAAAGTCCCGTTATCCGGGTCCGAGATCATCACAACCTCGCCGGCCTTAACCTCTCGTTCACCTCGTTCAGACGTAAGCCGGGCTCTACCTTTGCGCACCGCCAGCCAGAACTCCTCTTCTGGTTCACAGTGGACGCGATAAAGTCCTTCTCGGTTCGTGACGGCTCGCCAAGACCCGCAGCGAACCGTATAACGACCGTCCCGATTCACCC
>DATGOF010000247.1:0-2534 GCA_035306285.1 Acidobacteriota bacterium
AAAACGACACCCGTCAGATGCTTGACGAATTGAACGACGGTATCACGGCGTACCTCATGCAGTATGGTCAGGTACCCCAGGCTGAAGACTTCCGTGACCTGGTAAACCGCTTGAACCCTCGATTCGTACCTAGAGTGATTAGAACCGACGCCTGGTGGAACCCCTTCTCCTATTCGGTCTTTAATAAGGAGAGTTTTGAGCTAAGGTCGGCCGGTGTTGACGGAATTTTCGGAACAGAGGATGATTTAGTAATCAGGAGACCAGCTCAACCATGAAAATAAAACTGCTCCCCATCCTTCTCGGATGCCTTGCAATCCTGGTGGTCGTCCCGTTCCTGACCAGCCGCTCCACTGCATCGATTTCGTGGAAAACCGATTATTCAGCAGCTCTTTCGGAGGCTAAGAGCCAGGATCAGATGGCACTCGCTTATTTCTACACCGACTGGTGTAGCTACTGTAAGGAGATGGAAAAGACAACCTTTCAGGACGCAGATGTCATCGACCAGATGGGGAAAGAATATGTCTGGCTGAAGTTAAACGCCGAAACCGATCCGGTGGGCCTTGAATTGGGTCAGGAGCTGGGAATCACCTCCTATCCAACGATCGTCATCATGGATTACGAGGGCCAGGAAATCGACCGTTTACAGGGCTTCATCCCTCCGGAACGCTTTATTGAAGAGGTTTCCAGTTCTGCCAACTCTCCTAACTCGCTGGTGAGCCTACGCAACCGAATTGCTGCTGATCCCGGAGCCCTGGAGGCACGTTTGAAGCTGGGGCGAGAGTATCTGGAAAGACGCCGCTTTTCTGAAGCTTTAAATCAATTTGAGGAAGTTTTGAACAGTGCCAAAAAAGATGGAAATCGCGAGGAGGCCCTGTTCATGCTGGCGGAGACCCATATCTTCTTGCAGCAACCGAACGAAGCCCTGGAGGCGCTCAATACAATGGTCGCAGATTTCCCGAACGGACGTTACGATGCCGAATCGAGAATCTTAAGAGGAGAGATTCTGCTTTATCTCAACCGTCGCGAGGAGGGCCTTGCGATTTTGAAAGACTTTCTCAGAGACTACCCTGACCACCCTTATTCGCTTCGCGTACAGAACGTACTCGGAGTCACTCAGCAGAAGGCGTCCACCCCCAAACCAGCGGCCAGCCATTAGGGCAACTCCCCAGGAAGGGCTCCCAACCAACCCATCTGCGATCAAAGCAGGTGGCCCATTTTTTCTTTCTTCGTCCTCAGGTATCGGGCGCTGAGTCTGGACGCTTTAACCACCAGAGGAACCCTCTCGACTACCTCGATGCCGGCTTCCTCCAGTGCCTTCACCTTGTGGGGATTGTTCGACATTAGCCGAACTTTTTCGACTTTCAGATACTTCAAGATTTCGGCACAAAAATGGTAGTCACGCTGGTCCGCTTCAAAGCCGAGCTGTAAATTTGCTTCAACCGTATCCACCCCTTTGTCTTGGAGTTCGTAGGCATGAAGCTTATTGATCAATCCAATTCCCCGCCCTTCTTGCATCTGGTAAAGAAGAATTCCGAACTCTGACTCGGATATCTTCTCGAGCGCCTTTTCCATTTGTTCACCACAATCACAGCGCAAGGAGTGGAGTGTATCACCGGTAAAGCATTGAGAATGGATTCGAACCAGTGGAACTCTCCCGAGACCGGGCTTACCCTTTACGAGAGCGACGGCTTGCTCGTTATCTGGCTGGCTTTCAAACCCGTAGATGCGAAAGGTACCGAAGCGAGTCGGAAGATTTGCACTTGGCACGCGAGGATTGAGTCGGACCTTTTCCATCAGGCGAAATTATAGCACGCACAGGAACGGCACCGGCTTCCCGAGTTCCACCTGGATGGCAATTGAGCTCCCAGCAGACCGATTACCTCTGGAACTCCAACCATGACCCCAGCGGCACACGACCCTTCAAACGATCTCTCCGCCGCAGCTGGACCCTGCTCCGGCTGTACAGCCGAAACAATGCCTCCCGACTACAATGTTCCGATTCTCCAGAGAGTCTCGACTGAATTGACTAACGTGCGTGAGAGGATGTGGCTGCTCGATCTTAAGATCCAGCATCTGATTGAAATCGCAGTCAAACAAGAATCCGTCCCAGCTCACCGAAAGCATGTTCCGACACATCAAGCCTTCAATGGTAGCGGGGTTGAACGCCGCCACCAGTGTTTCCATGTAGTCTTTATACTTGCCAGCGCTCATCAGATAGTTGAGGAATCGGTTGATCGGCATGTTGGTAAGGCAAAGCAGCCGATTAAAAACGATATCGAACTCGTTCTTGAGAATTCTCTTGTAGTCGGCCTCTAACGCACTCTGGGGACCGGGTAGAAAAGCGCCTAAAGGGTTGTAAACCAGATGCAGTTCGAGTCCTGTGTTAGGCTTTCCATACCCCACTTTGTTCAGCATCCTCAATGCTTCTATGGACTTGGCGAAGACTCCGTCTCCGCGCTGCTGATCGGTATTAGACGCCGTATAGCAGGGCAGCGAGGAGACCACCGTTACGCCCTGGTCCGCAAAAAAGGCCG